>NZ_CFDJES010000044.1:0-12475 GCF_983723665.1 Cobetia sp.
TGCATGGCAAGCGCCTGAAGCCTCGATCTACGATGATCGGGGCTTTTTTTGTCTGGTGGATGAGGTTCAGTCGAGAAATATGGAATAACGGTGATTATGGGGAGTTTTCGGAATGATGGGTAATTTTGTGTAACATAATGATTCCATCTGTGGTTCATAGACGTTAAATTGCCCAATTTCACGCCCTGCAGGGTGCTTTGGCCTGCGTGGCTTTCAGGGGTAAGACGATGCAGCTTTTTCCTGCACTTCGGCATGGATGTCAGCAGGGCCGCCAGCAAGGCTTCACGTTGATTGAGCTGATGATCACGCTGGCCATTCTCGTGATCACGATCACGATTGCCGTCCCCGCCTGGCAGGGGGTGGTCGCGCGCAACGCCGTCACCGGCACGGCCGAGACGCTCGTGTCTTCCATCAACTATGCGCGTAGCGAGGCGGTGGCCAGCGGCAACGACATCACGCTCTGCCCCCTGAATGCGCAGGGTGACGCCTGCATGAATTCCACCAGCTGGAGCAATGGCTGGGCGGTGGTGCAGGGCAGTCAGGCCGAGGCACGGGCGTCGCTGGGCGATGACCTGTTGCGCGTGTTTGATGCCGCCATCACCGTGCAGGCGGGTGTTGCCGGCGTGACTTTCGATGATCAGGGCGCGACCTCTGATTCCACCTGGTTGTTGATCTGCGATCAGTCGGGCGGGCAGGGCCATCGCCAGCTTGAATTGACTCCCATCGGACGAGTATTGACGGAGACTTATGGCAGCGATGACCAGAGTTGCTGAGCTTGGCGTGTCCCGTGCAAGCGGTAGCCAGCAAGGTACCAGCCTGCTGGAGGCGTTGATCGCTCTGCTGTTGATGGGGCTGACATTGCTGGGGTTCGGGCTCATGCAGATGGAAAGTCTGCAGGCCAACAACGAGAGTTACGCGCGTACCGAAGCCCGTATTCTCCTGGTCAGCATGGCAGAGCGCATTCAAGCCAATCCCGATGGCGTGGATGACTACGATGGGCTTTCCACTGCCGGGGCAGGAAATCCGGGCGGTTGCCCCTGCAGTGTTGCCGAGCTTGCGGCCCGTGATGTGGCGGTGTGGGCGGACAGGCTTGAGGACAGCAGTCTGAACGCGCCGGTCGGGTCCATCGCCAGCAGCGGCAGTGACCTTCTCACCCTGACTCTCGGCTGGAGCGGTGCCGCGCAGCTCGGGCAGAACGAAGACAGCATGGACGCCGATGCTCAGGCGTTGAGCGAGACCCTACAGATACGAGTGGTGCCCTGATGTCGTCGAAAGCCTCCCTCTCGCTGCGAGCCTTCGCGTCGCGCTCGCCTCGGGCGCCGCGCTCGATTCCCTCACGGCGTGCCCAGCAGGGCGTCGGCCTGGTCGAATTGATGCTGGCGCTGGTGCTGGGACTGTTCATTTCCGCCATGGCGCTGGAATACTTTCTGGCCTCGCGCTCGACCCTCAACACCACGTCTGCCGTGTCTTACCTGCAGGAGTCTGCACGCCACGTCACACGCCGCCTGCAGCCATTGGTGCGCAATGCCGGCTTTTCCGGCTGTGCGTCGGTGAGCAGTGTCAGTGATGGCACCGGGAGCCATGCGCTGTCCGATTCTCCTCTGACGGCCGAGTCCGACACGGTGGCGGGGATCACCTACGACCGTCTGGCCTTGCAGGTACCGGCGCTGGGAACGCAGCGCGGTTGGCAGCTCGGGGCGAGCGTCGCCCAGGGCGATACCTCGCTGACCCTGGAGGACTACACCTCCGGCACGTTGGAGACGGATAGCGTCGTGCTGATCAGCGACTGTGAGAGCGGCGACATCGCACGCCTCTCGGGCGATGGCAACAACTCGCTCGATCTGTCGAGCGCCGTCGAGCACGGCTATGGCGGCACCATACAGACCCAGGCATATGTCTATCCGCTGCAGCGTTGGTACCTGTTGCTGTCACAGGCCGATGACGACTCCCCCGTTCGGCTCTGCCTGAACGGCGAGGATGTCGATGGCGACCCGGCAGCAGGCTGTGGCGAAGAAGTGGCGCGATACGTCGAAGCGTTGGACCTGACCTTCGATACGGCCTCCGGCAGCGGTAGCGCGAGTCGCTTTGCCGTGGAGCGCAGCGTGGCGGAAGTGGAAGCCGCGAACGACTGGAGCAGCGTCAGACGGATCCACATCAGCCTGACCCTCAAGACGCCGCCGACGATCAACGTCGAGGGTGAGGGGAACGGTGAGTTGCAACGCACCTTCGATATCACCCTGAGCCCGAGGAATATCGGTCTATGAACCAGGCAAGTTCTTCCAGGCCGCCACGCCAGCAAGGCATGGCATTGCTGGTCGTGCTGATCATGCTGATCGTGGTGGGCGTGATGGCGGTGACAGGCAATGAAGATACCCAGTTGCAGACCCGCATGTTGATGAATACCCAGTTCTACGACAACGCCTACGCGGAGGCCGAGAGCCTTCAGCAACAGGCTGAGAGTCGTCTGCTCGAGGGGGAGCTGACCCTGGATGATTTCGGTGGGGACGGCTTCTATGACGTCACGGCGGGGGAGGACCTGGACTTCGATCCTCTGCAGGCAGACGCCTGGGAGGGGGAAGGTGTCTTGAGTGGTGATGCGGCTGACAACGGCAACTATGTCATCGAGTATCTCGGAGAGACGACGGAAGGCGTTCTGAATGACGATAACCTGAGCAGCAGTCAGTTGTTGAATGCCTTCCGCATCACGGCCGCCGGTTGGAGTCTTGAGAGCGCAGGTGACCCTGATAGCAAGAAGCGTGCACTGGCAGTGGTGCAAAGCGAAATCATGATGGCCGATTGAAGGGAATCTATCGATGAAATCGAAGCACTCACCCCGCTGCAGCGGCTTGCGTCGTATTCACCTGCCGGTCTTGCTGTCAGGTGGACTGCTGGTCTCCTTGCCCGTGCTGGCAGACAGCGACACACTACTTCAGTTGCCCACCACCCAGAGTGTCGGCGTTACGCCCAATGTTCTGCTGGTGCTGGATGACTCGGGCTCGATGACCTGGGAAGACACCTTTGATGGTGGTAGCTCCTATCAGGGCTACAACATGCTTTACAAGAAGCGACAGGTATGTGAGAAGGTCGAGAAAAAATATAGTAATGGATGGAAGTGGTCCTGTGAATATGTCTTCAAGCCGCAAGATCTTTCCAACAAATACTTCTGTGCTGACTCCAATAGCCAAGCCTATGACCCGGATCAGATCTATCAGCCCTGGAAGTCTGGAAATGGGGATGAACGTTATGATGACATGGACCCGGCAGCGGCGTGGATTGATTTCAATGAAGGCGATGATGAAGACAATCTGGTTGACCTGACGGACCCGGATCTCGAGTTTCGTTATTACACTGGCAGCAATTGCAGTGACAGCAGCGAAGTGCAGGTTTCGGATCTCAGTCCGGATGAGCAGGTCAACTATGCCAACTGGTTCACTTATTATCGCAGTCGCTTGAATGTCGGCAAGGCTGCCGGTCTCGAGCTGCTTTCCGATATTGAGTACCGCACTGGGTTCATCACCATCAACCCCGGCTCAGAGACGGCAACCAAGGTAAAGGTCGATGATATTCTGGATTCGATCATAGAATATGTCACCAATGTACTGGGCAATCTGGTATCAGTCGTCACAACAAGTGACAGTGGCAACGATCATCTTGATGAGATCAAGGATGCCATCGTCAAAACGGAAATCAGCTCAAGCAACACCTATGTGTCGACGCCCTTGCGTGAGGCACTCTATCGCGCTGGTGAATATTACAGTGACAATTACTCCAGCCTGGGTTCCACGCCGATTCTTTCCGAAGATGAAGGCGGTATGTGTCAGCAGAACTTCACTGTTTTGATCACCGATGGTTTCTGGAACTCCGAAAACTCTTCCGCCTCCAATAATATTGAAAGCAAGATCGGCGATGCCAATGGTGACGGACGAACCTGGCGGGAAAGTTATAACTACAGTTATGGCGGTGATGCCACGCTGGCGGATGTCGCTTATTATTATGCTCATAATGATCTCTTGCCGAAGCTTGGAAGCGGGACCTATGAAAAGCAGGTGATGACGACCTATACGGTGGCGTTCGGGGTCGAGTCGACCAGTGACGACTGGGATGACAAGGATCGCGTCATCGAGAGCAGCTCCAGCACCATCGATGATCTGGAGCAGGCGGCGATCGATGGCGGGGGCTCCTACTTCAATGCCTCCAGTCCGACGGACCTCGTCTCGGCCCTGGCGGCGATCGCCTCCGAGATCGTCGCGGTGGGCAACAGTGTCAGTGGCCTCTCCACCAACCTGACCACGGCCAGTGTCGAGACGGATAGCCAACTGATCGAGAGCCGCTATTCCGCCTCGACCTGGACGGGTGATGTGGTGGCCTCGTCGGTACAGGAGGGCAAGGACGTCGAGGATGACGACCAGGTCTGGAGTGCTGCCACCCAGTTGAGTGAGGCATTGGCGGATGAGGATGGTGTTGAGTCGCGTACGGTCTTCACCATGTCCGGCGGCAACGGAGTCGAGTTCACGACCGACAATGCGGGCCGTCTGAGCTCCAGCCAGCGCAATGATCTCGCGCGCATGGAGGTCGGTGGCAACTCCACCGATGACCATGTGGAGGCGGCGATCGAATGGTTGCGGGGCAGCGATGAATACGAAGGTGATGGCCTGCGCAATCGCACTGGCGTCCAGCTGGGCGACATCATCGGCTCGTCGCCTGTCGTCGTGACTCAAGAAGACTCGACGACAGAGGGCAGTGTCTTTGTCGGGGCCAACGACGGCATGCTGCATGCCTTCGACCTCAAGACCGGCAACGAGCAGTTCGCCTATATTCCGGAACTGCTCTACAGCGAAGAGGACGACGCAGGGCTGGGGTATCTGACGGACCCGGGCTATCAGCATCGCTACTATGTCGACGGTGAACTGCGTCTGGCCAGCCTGAATGGTGAGGAGTGGCTGGTATCCGGTCTCGCTGGCGGTGGACGCGGCCTGTTCGCGCTCAATGTCACCAAGGCCGTGGCAGGCGAAGACTTCGATGAAGATGATGTGGTGCGCTGGGAATTCGGTGCCAGTGACGATGATGACATGGGGCATGTCTACGGCAGCGCGCATATCGTCACCCTCAACAACGGCGACAGCGCGGTGCTGGTCGGCAACGGGCTGGAAACGGCCGATGAGAACGCCGCGCCGACGTTGTTCGCATTGGAGCTTGATGGAGTCAATGCCGGCGGCGTGATCGCCAAGCTGTCCCCCAGCGGAGTGACCGGCGGATTGGCAAACCTGCAGGTCGCGGACCTCGACAGCAATGGCACCGTCGATTTCGCCTATGGCGGAGACCTGCAGGGGCGACTGTGGAAGTTTGACCTCAGTGACGACGACAGCAGCAAGTGGAATGTCACGCGCCTGTTCACGGCCTGTGCTACCAGCCTGACCGGCGGGGAGTGCCAGACGGACGCGCTGCAGCCGATCACCGTCAAGCCGACACTCAGTCGCTACTCCGGCGAGACGCACACCATGACCTCGCCCAATCTGCTGGTGTCCTTCGGGACCGGCCAGGACATGTACGCCGACGCCGAAGATGAAGCCTGGGTCACGCAGAGCCTCTACACCGTGCTGGATACCGGCGGCAGTCATACCAGCCTGACGCGCAGTGACCTTGAGGCACGCAACTTCGTCAGCGGCAGCTACACCAACGGCGAGCTGACAGGCCGGACCCTTGGCGGCGACAGCTTTGCCTACTATCCCAGCCAGCTCGAGGATCAAGACACGGATCGCTTCGGCTGGTATCTGGATCTGGATACCTCCGAGCAGGAAGAGCTGGTCGAGCCGGCCAATCTGCTCTCCAATCTGGTGGTCTTCTCCACCAGCACGTCCAGTACCGGAACCAACTTCTGTGAAAGTACCGGCGGTGGCTGGCTGGTCGCGCTGGACACCGAGACAGGTCTGCCGACCTACGACGATAGCGAAGGCAGCTACGTGACCATCTTCGATTTCAATCAGGATGAGGCCTTCAGCGCTGATGACCTGGTCGGTACCCTCGTTGATGACACCGTCGCCGTCGGCAATGTCATCGTCAGCGTCAAGTTGAGCGGTACACCGACATCCAGTGTCAGTGTCGGTGATACGGTCTACGTGGGCACCAGTTCGCTGGGCAGCGAGGAGGGTGGTGTCTCGTCCTATGATCTCAACGTGTCCAGCTCGACGGACACCGGCCGTGTCTCCTGGTATCAGCTGCGCTGAGCCCGTCTCGATATGAGGCAAGGATGACACGCTGCGCCGCCACGCCTTCCCCGGAGTGGCGGCGCCTTGCCTTTCATCAGGGCTTACTTCCTTCAGGCAGGTTTGCCTTGAGCCTTTTAACCGAGTCTTGCGCCCTGGTCTTTCACTCAAGCCCTTCATTCACGTTCTTCAAGGAAGCACTTCATGGCCAGTCTTCTCTCTTCCCGTTCGCGCCTCTCTCGGCGCCGGTACGCCTCAGGCTTCACGCTGACGGAGATCATGATCGTGATCGTCATCGTCGGCATTCTCGCGGCGATCGCCTACCCGAGCTATCAGGACCAGGTAATTCGCTCGCGTCGTGCCGATGGGCAGGCGGCGCTGATGTCATTGGCCCAGGCCCAGGAGCGCTACATGGCGCGTTGCGGCGGCTACGCGACCAGCATCGCCGGCGACAGTGATTGTGATGAGGAAGGACTGGGGCGTGCCACCGAGTCGCCGGAAGGCTATTACACCCTGAGCCTGGAGGATGGCGCCACGACCACGCGCTTCACGCTCATCGCGACCGCGGTGGCGCCTCAAAGCGCCGATGCCGACTGCCCCGCGCTGACCCTCACCAATACCGGTGTCCGCGATACGACCGGCGACGGCGATTGCTGGTAGCCGTGAAGCGCTCGGCTCTGCACGATGCTGGAGACTCTGCTCAATGCTGGAGGCTCTGCGCAATGCTGGATTGCACGCGGCTCGCTTGCACCGCCTTGCGGGCGGCGTATTCTTGATCCCTTTCTCGGGCTGATGGCAGGAGCGAACAGGCGTGAATGACTTTGTGGTGGTAGGCGGTGGCGTGATCGGCATGCTGACCGCGCTGGAGCTGGCGGATGGCGGTACCGAGGTCACGCTGGTCGAGCGAGGCCAGTGTGGGCGTGAGGCGTCATGGGCGGGCGGCGGTATCGTCTCGCCGTTGTATCCGTGGCGTTATAGCGCGCCGATCTCACGCCTGTCTGCCTGGTCGGAAGGCTTCTACCCCACGCTGGCCGAGCGCCTGATCGAGACCACCGGCATCGACCCCGAATATCGCCAGCAGGGCCTGCTGTACCTGAATGTCGAGGACGCCGAGCAGGCACTGGCCTGGTCCCGGGAATATACCAAGCCGCTGACGCGCGTGGACGCCGACTTCGTCTATGACAAGGCTCCGGCGGTCGCGCCCGGTTGCGAGTCGGCGTTGTGGATGCCGACGCTGGGCAGCATCCGCAATCCGCGTCTGGGCAAGTCACTGCGCGCCGCGCTCGACGCTCACCCGCGCGTGCGGCTGCTGGAGAATGTCGCGGTGCAGGGCATTCTGCTGCAGGACGACACCGCCATCGGCGTACAGACCGCCAATTCGGTGCTGTCTGCCGGGCAGGTCGTGGTCTGCGGTGGTGCCTGGAGTCGAGAGATTCTGAGTGAGGCGGGGCTTGCGCTGCCGGTACGGCCGGTACGCGGCCAGATGGTGCTGTTCAAGGCACCCAAGGGGCTGGTGGAGCGCGTGGTGCTCAAGAATGGACGCTACGTGATACCGCGGGGCGATGGCCGTATCGTGGCCGGCTCGACGCTGGAGGAGGTCGGCTTCGACAAGGCGACCACCGCCGAGGCACGCGAGTCACTGATCAAGAGCGCCTGCGAGATCATCCCCGCGCTGGCGGAGTGTGAGGTCGAGCACCACTGGGCGGGACTGCGCCCCGGTTCGCCGACCGGCACGCCCTTCATTGGTGCCGTGCCTGAACGCCGCCACCTGCACGTCAATGCCGGCCATTACCGCAATGGGCTGGTACTGGCGCCGGCCTCGACCCGCCTGTTGGCGGATCAATTGCTCGGGCGTACGCCGATCATCGACCCCGCCCCCTACCAGCCCGAGGCCCTGCTGGCCGAGATCGCTGCGCTGGATACGTCGTCAAATGCCGGTGAGACCCGCTGGGCCTGAGGGATTGGTTGCCGTCTTTCGCCATCGAGCATCTCGTCTCGGTGGCGAATCATTTGCGCGGTCCTTCGTCGAGGAAGTGCTGCTGGTGTTCCTGGCAGCAGAAGTGCAGCGCCTCATGGCGGATGGCGTCATTTTCCGGCAGATGCAGGTCGCAGTAGGCGCAGCGCACCATGTTCTGCGCCTCGCGTTCGGCGGGGCTGTCGTTGCCGTAGTCGTCCTGGCTCAGCTTCCATTGGCGATACATGCGGTAAAGGCGCAGGCCGGCCCAGAACAGGGCGACGAAAACCAGCAGACGGATGATCAACAGGCTCATTCCTATATGACTCCCAGATGAGGCGGCGCGCGTGGCTTTTGCCAGCGGCGCGACCTTGCGGGACAATGGCGGCCAACATGATGACAGGTGGGCCGGTGCACGGCTCAGTGATCTGAGCCAGATGTCTGGCCACAGTGTACTGGCCCCTTATCGAACCGCCAATCGAGAGATCCTTACCGCATGCAAGATCTGACTCTGGTGATGGCCCAGCTCGACCCGCTGGTCGGTGATATTCCCGGCAACACTGCGCGTGCCATCGAATCGGTGCGTGAAGCGAGTCTTGAGCACAAGGCCGATGTCGTAGTGCTGCCCGAGTTGTGTCTGACCGGCTACCCGCCGGAAGACCTGCTGCTACGCGAGTCCATGGAATCCCGCCTCGAGGAGGCGCGCGCCCAGATGGCGAAGAAGGTCGCGCCGGGCGTGATGGTCATCGTCGGCTACCCCGGCATGCGTGACGGCAAGCGTTACAACCTGGCCGGCGTGCTCAAGGATGGTGAGTGGATCGCCGAATATGCCAAGCAGGCCTTGCCCAACTATCAGGTCTTCGATGAGCAGCGCTATTTCACGCCGGGCAGCGAGCCGTGTGTGGTCGAGTGCCGTGGTGCCCGCCTGGGCATCGTCATCTGCGAAGACCTGTGGGACGGCGTGCCGATCCGTCAGGCGCGCGATGCCGGTGCCGAGATTCTCGTCAGCCTCAACGCCTCGCCCTACCACCTGGAGAAGCCGGCCGAGCGCAATCAGCTGTTCGCCGAGCGGGCAGCCGAGGTCAATTGCCCGCTGGTCTACGTCAATCAGATCGGCGGTCAGGATGAGCTGGTCTTCGACGGGGGCTCTGCCGCCATCGATGCCGACGGCAAGACCTGCGTGCAGGCGCCGTGGTGGGATGTCGGCCTGATGCCGGTGCAGTTCCTCAAGGCAGAGGGTGGCAACTGGGTGCCGCAGAGTGGCGAGATCGCCGAGCTGCTGTCGCCGGAGGAGTCACTCTACTGTGCGCTGGTCACCGGGCTGCGTGACTACGTCAACAAGAGCGGCTTCAAGGGTGTGGTGCTGGGGCTTTCCGGGGGCATCGATTCCGGCCTGTCGCTGGCCATCGCCGTCGATGCGCTGGGCGCGGACCGCGTGCACGCCGTGATGATGCCGTATCACTACACCGCGGACATCTCCAAGGAAGACGCCGCCGAGCAAGCCAGGCTGCTGGGCGTGAATTACGAGGTGATGCCCATCGCGCCGATGGTCGAGGCCTTCACCGAGACCCTGGCGGAGAGCTTCGCCGGCAGCGAGCGCGACACCACCGAGGAGAACCTGCAGTCGCGGTGCCGTGGTGTGCTGCTGATGGCCATCTCCAACAAGAAGGGCCTGATGGTGCTGACCACCGGCAACAAGAGCGAGATGGCGGTGGGTTACGCCACGCTCTACGGCGACATGGTCGGCGGCTACAACGCGCTCAAGGATGTCTACAAGAGCTGGGTGTTCCGTCTCGCCAACTGGCGCAACACCATGGGCCCGGCGATTCCGGAGCGCGTCATCACGCGCCCGCCGTCCGCCGAGCTCGCCGAAGACCAGCTCGACAGCGATTCGCTGCCGGACTACGACACCCTGGATGCGATTCTCACCCACTATATCGAGGGTGACATGAGCGCCGAGGCGATCATCCGCTCAGGCTTCGAGGAAGAGGATGTCTATCGCGTGGTGCGTCTGGTCGACCGTACCGAGTACAAGCGCCGTCAGGCACCGGTAGGCGTGCGCGTCACGCCGCGCGGCTTCGGGCGGGACCGCCGCTATCCGATCGTCAATGGCTGGGTGGCCGGCGAATGACGGATTGCGGATTCTTTGCGCAAGACGCTGAAAGCGCCTGAATCCGACGATTCTGGCCATGCTGGCAGCACGAAAAAGCCCGTGATCGATGATCACGGGCTTTTCGATGGTGACGCCTGCCGGTCGTCAGACCGTCAGGTCGTCAGCCTTCACGTAACGCGGCTCGAAGGTACGACCATCCAGACGTTCGTTGTCCGGATCATTCTGGATCAGCACCTTGAGCGTCTCGCTGGCACGGTCACGCAGACCGAGGCCCAGATAGCCCTCGACCATCACGGCCAGCGCATCGCGGGTGGCAGGAGTGTTAGGGTAGTGCTCAATGACCCACTCACCCCGCTTCACGGCAGCCAGATAGGCCTGCTTGCGCAGGTAGAAATCGGCTGTCTGCAGCTCGCCGCGCGCCAGTACGTTGCGCAGATAGATGATGCGCTGACGGGAATCTGCCGCGTAGGTGCTGTTGGGGAAGCGACGTACCAGCTCACCGAAGTCGACGTAGGCATCGCGTGTCGCGCCCAGGTCACGCTTGGAAATATCGATCAGATCGAGGGATTCCAGGCTGAAACGACCCGCGCTGTACGCTGCCAGTCCACGCATGTAGTAGGCATAATCGACCTGCGGGTGATCGGGGTGCAGGCGAATGAAACGGCTGGCCGCGGCGCGTGCCGCCTCCCAGTTGTCGACCTGGTAATAGGCGTAGATCAGCTCCAGCTGCGACTGTTCGGCGTAGCTGCCGAACGGGAAGCGAGTATCCAGGGCTTCAAGTTGTTGCACAGCGGAGTTGAAGCGGCTGGTATCCAAGGAAACCTGGGCCTGACGATACAGGTCCTGCTCCTGAAGATCCGGTGCCGGCTCGTTGGACGCACAGCCAGCCAGCAAGGTGCTGGCCAGGGCGAGGGCAGTCAAGGGAAGGGCGCGCATCGGTTTCCTCATCTCGGGCAATCCATGGCGGGCATGCTAGAATCCGCCGATCCGCACTCACTATAAAGCAAAGGCCCTTTCGTGCGAAACGGCCTCAGAGAGCAATATGGCAGACACCATCAACCGCGAAGAGCGGATCCCGGAGGCGATGATTGGCATGCGCCTTGATCAGGCCTGCGCCGAGATCTTCTCCGACTATTCCCGCGAGCGTCTCAAGCACTGGATCAAGACCGGTGCGCTGACCCTCGACGGTGCCGCCGTCAAACCCCGCGAGAAGGTCTATGGCGGTGAACGTCTGGCCCTGACCGCCGAGCTTGAAGAAGAAGTCAGCCACGAGCCGGAAGATATCGAGCTCGAGATCGTCTATGAAGACGACGACGTGCTGGTCATCAACAAGGAGCACGGCATGGTCGTGCACCCGGGCGCGGGTAACCACGATGGCACGCTGCTCAACGCCATCCTGCATCATTGTCCGGGCAATTCCATGATGCCGCGTGCCGGCATCGTGCACCGTCTCGACAAGGACACCAGCGGGCTGATGGTGGTGGCCAAGTCATTGACCGCCCAGGCGGACCTGGTCGAGCAGCTGCAGGCCCGTACCGTGTCGCGCGAGTACGATGCCGTCGTCACGGGCGTGCTGACCTCCGGTGCCACCGTGGATGCGCCCATCGGGCGTCACCCCAAGGACCGCAAGCGTCAGGCCGTCACTCACAGTGGCAAGCCGGCGGTCACCCACTTCCGCGTAGTGGAGCGCTTCCGGGGGCACACCCATATCCGCTGCAAGCTGGAAACCGGGCGTACCCACCAGATTCGCGTGCACATGGCGCACCAGCGCTATCCGCTGGTCGGAGACCCGGTCTACGGCGGGCGTCTGAAGCTGCCGCCGGGGGCCAGTGACCCGCTCAAGGAGCTGCTGCGTCAGTTCCCGCGTCAGGCACTGCATGCCCGTCGTCTCGCCTTCATCCACCCGATCACGGGCAAGGAAGTCGAATTCCGCGCCGAGATGCCGGGCGACATGCTGGTGTTGATCGACTATCTCAAGGAAGACATCGCTCGCTGAGGCGGCAGGCTCGCGCGACACGCCGCACAAGGAGAGGTTATGCACGACGAGAGTCTACGCCCGACGCTGATACTGCCGGACTGGCCCGCGCCGAGCCCGGTGCAGGCCTTCGTGACCACGCGTGAGAGCGGCCCCAGCCAGGGGCCGTATGCCGGCTTCAATCCGGCGCTGCATGTCGGCGATGACCCGGCGATGGTGGCGCAGGTGCG
>NZ_CFDJES010000044.1:12575-23397 GCF_983723665.1 Cobetia sp.
GCTTCAATCCGGCGCTGCATGTCGGCGATGACCCGGCGATGGTGGCGCAGGTGCGCGAGCTGCTCGCGGCGGAGGTCGATGATGGCCGTCCGCTGGCGTGGCTGGATCAGGTACACGGCACTCAGGTGGTGGATGCCTTCGATGTCTGCCACGCCGAAGACCGCCCAGATGCCCCGCCACGGGCGGATGCCTGCATCAGTACCGGGACCGGACAGGCCTGTGTGGTGATGACGGCGGACTGTCTGCCGGTGCTGTTCTGTGATCGGCAGGGCACGCGCGTCGGCGTGGCGCATGCGGGTTGGCGCGGGCTGGTCGAAGGCGTGCTGGAAGCCACCATCGAGCGTCTCGGTGATGACCCCGGCGAGCTGATGGCCTGGCTGGGCCCGGCGATCTCCAATGCACAGTTCGAGGTCGGCCCCGAGGTGCGTGATGCCTTCATCGCGGATCTGCCTGAGGCCGATGATGCCTTCGAGGCCAGCCCCTACCGGCTCGGTCACTACATGGGTGATCTCTACAAGCTGGCACGCCTGCGTCTCGAGCGTGCCGGGGTCGGTCATGTCAGTGGCGGCCACTTCTGTACCGCCTCTGAATCCCGCTTCTATTCCCACCGGCGGGATGATGGCGTGACCGGACGCCTCGCCACGGTGATCTGGCTGCGCTGAGGCGCTGATCAGGAATCTCTGATCGGGACTTGGATCAGCGCATTCCGCAAGCTCGACATGCAGTACCCACAAACGCCCCGTTGACCTGATGTTTCAGGTTGGCGGGGCGTTTCTGTGTGTGTGGCAAAGCTGATGACCGGCGGGGGCAGCCGGAATCTGACCTGGATCAGGCAAATGCCACAACATGCTGCAGCGCGGCGAATCCTGCCTTGAAAGCCGTGCGCCAGCCCCCATCTTGAGAGTCAGATACGAAATGTTACAGGCGAAGCTCCTGAGAAAAGGAGTACCGCCATGACTCTCAGGAGAAGGCACCATGCGCATCGACAAACTCACCAGCAAGCTGCAGAACGCTCTGGCGGATGCCCAGTCGCTCGCCGTCGGGCGAGGCCACAATGAAATTCACCCGCAGCATCTGCTGCTGGCACTGCTGGAAGACCGCGATGGCGGCCTCAAGGCACTGGTCAACAAGGCGGGCGGCGATGCCACCAGCCTGATGAGCGGCCTCAAGCGCCAGCTGGATGACCTGCCCACCGTGTCCCAGTTCGACGGCAATGTCGCGCCCTCGCAGGCCCTCGGCAAGCTTCTGAATCTGGCCGATCGCGAAGCGCAGAAACGCGGCGATCAATACATCGCCTCCGAGCTCGCGCTGCTGGCCGCGCTGGAGCTGGGCGGTGATCTCGGCAAGCTGTTCACCTCCTCGGGCATCAAGAAGCCCGCCCTGACGTCCGCCATCGATGCGCTGCGCGGTGGCGAAGCCGTGGGCGATGCCGATGCCGAGAACAATCGCGAGGCGCTCAACAAGTACACCCTGGATCTCACCGAGCGCGCGCGGGATGGCAAGCTCGACCCGGTGATCGGGCGTGACGAGGAAATTCGCCGCACGATCCAGGTGCTGCAGCGTCGCACCAAGAACAACCCGGTGCTGATCGGTGAGCCCGGCGTCGGCAAGACCGCCATCGTCGAGGGGCTGGCCAGCCGTATCGTCAATGGCGAGGTGCCGGAAGGCCTCAAGAACAAGCGCGTGCTGTCTCTCGACATGGGCTCGCTGCTGGCGGGGGCCAAGTTCCGCGGCGAATTCGAGGAGCGCCTCAAGTCGGTGCTGAAGGAGCTGGCGCAGGAAGAAGGCCAGGTCATCCTGTTCATCGACGAGCTGCACACCATGGTCGGCGCGGGCAAGGCCGAAGGCGCGATGGATGCCGGCAACATGCTCAAGCCGGCGCTGGCGCGTGGCGAGCTGCACTGTGTCGGTGCCACCACGCTTGACGAGTATCGTCAGTACATCGAGAAGGACGCCGCACTTGAGCGCCGCTTCCAGAAGGTGCAGGTCGACCAGCCCAGCGAGGAAGACACCATCGCCATCCTGCGTGGCCTGAAGGAACGCTACGAGGTGCACCACGGGGTCGACATCACCGACAGCGCCATCATCGCCGCCGCGCGGTTGTCCTCGCGCTACATCACGGACCGTCAGCTGCCGGACAAGGCGATCGACCTGATCGATGAGGCCGCGTCACGTATCCGCATGGAACTGGATTCCAAGCCGGAGGAGATGGACCGTCTCGACCGTCGCCTGATCCAGCTCAAGATGGAGCGTGAAGCGCTCAAGAAGGAAACCGACGAGGCGGCGCTCAAGCGCCTCGGCGCGCTTGAGGACCAGATCTCGGAGCTGGAGCGGGAATACGCCGACCTCGATGAAGTCTGGAAGGCCGAGAAGTCCAGCATCCAGGGCGCGGCCCAGTTCAAGGCCGAGCTGGAGCAGGCGCGTATCGATCTGGAGCAGGCGCGCCGCGCCGGTGATCTCAGTCGCATGTCGGAACTGCAGTACGGCGTGATTCCGGGGCTCGAGAAGCAGATCAGCGAAGCCGGCGACGGCGAGGCGGATACCTCCGCCCACGTACTGCTGCGCTCCAATGTCACCGAGGAGGAGATTGCCGAGGTCGTCTCGCGCTGGACCGGCATTCCGGTCGCCAAGATGCTTGAAGGCGAGCGTGACAAGCTGCTGCGCATGGAAGAGGCGCTGCACGAGAAGGTGATCGGCCAGGACGAGGCGGTGATCGCGGTATCCAATGCGGTGCGTCGTTCACGCGCGGGGCTGTCCGATCCGAATCGTCCCAACGGCTCCTTCCTGTTCCTCGGCCCGACCGGTGTCGGCAAGACGGAGCTCTGCAAGTCACTGGCCAACTTCCTGTTCGACACCGAAGAGGCGATGGTGCGCATCGACATGTCCGAGTTCATGGAGAAGCACTCCGTGGCTCGCTTGATCGGCGCGCCTCCCGGCTATGTCGGCTATGAAGAGGGCGGCTATCTGACCGAGGCCGTGCGCCGCAAGCCGTACTCCGTGCTGCTGCTCGACGAGGTCGAGAAGGCGCATCCGGATGTCTTCAACATCCTGCTGCAGGTGCTGGAAGATGGCCGCCTGACCGATGGTCAGGGGCGCACCGTCGACTTCCGCAATACCGTGATCGTGATGACCTCCAACCTGGGCTCGGAAATGATCCAGCGCATGAGCGGCCTCAATGGCGAGCTGGCGGAAGACGAGGGCAGTACGGAAAGCGCCGACGAGCGTGCCGAGCGCAAGGCGGCCTTCCAGTACGACGACATGAAGACGGCGGTGATGGAAGTCGTCGGCAATCACTTCCGCCCGGAGCTGATCAACCGCATCGATGAAGTGGTCGTGTTCCACGCGCTGGGACAGGCGCAGATCGCCTCCATCGCGGGCATTCAGCTTGAGCGTCTCAAGGCGCGTCTGGCCGAGCGTGATCTCGGCTTCGAGATCACCGACCCGGCGATGGCCTTGCTGGCCAAGGCCGGCTTCGATCCGGTCTATGGCGCTCGCCCGCTCAAGCGCGCCATCCAGAGCCGCATCGAGAACCCGCTGGCCCAGGCCCTGCTGGGCGGCGACTTCGTGCCCGGTGACGTCATCCGTGTCGGCGAAGAGGGCGGGGAGCTGACCTTCACGCGCTGATTCGTGCGCCCGTGAGTGACGCCCCACCGTGACGGAAGCACGCCCTTCCGCTTGCGGTGGGGCGTTTTCGTGTCTGCCGCCCGGGCGCAAAAAGACAACCCGGCGTGAGGCAGGTTGAAATTCACGAAGCAGAAAATTGCGAATTTATCGCCATTGGTGAGGTTTTACGCACGCTTATGGCCGGATTCGTTGTTATCGGTGTGGCATTTGGCGCAGGCGGCGCACACTGGCGTAAGGTTGAGTTGACAGCCCCTTGCGGCTGTTGGACTCTTGACCATTCCTGATTGCGGGCGCGGCCATTCGGGCGACCCTCGAAGCGCCGCGTGAAGGACAGACGCTGAGTCGCTGTCCGCCTGTCAAAGGATACGCCGGTCCGGGTACGCCAACCGTACCGACCGGCCATCAGCCCCGACCGCATCCAACCGATGCGACAAGAGTGCAGGCCCTAACCGGGCCGCAGACGCCAGGGTTTGGCATCAGGTGCCGCAATTTCTGCGGTAGCGACATTTAGGTCGCACTCGATCCGGCTTGCGCATTGCCGCCGGACGCACTCGAGACCTCCAGGGGAGAATAACCAAGTGGAATTGCTTTCCGGCGCTGACATGATCGCCCGCGCCCTGCATGACGAGGGCGTGGAATATATTTACGGCTATCCCGGTGGAGCGGCGCTGCATATCTATGACGCCCTGTTCCGCCAGGACAAGGTCCAGCACATTCTGGTCCGTCACGAGCAGGCCGCGACCCACGCCGCCGATGGTTACGCGCGCGCCTCCGGCAAGCCGGGTGTGGTGCTGGTCACCTCAGGCCCGGGCGCGACCAATGCCGTCACCGGTATTGCCACGGCCTACATGGACTCGATCCCCATGGTCGTGCTGTGTGGTCAGGTCGCCAGCCACCTGATCGGTGAAGACGCCTTCCAGGAAACCGACATCGTCGGTGTGACCCGCCCGATCGTGAAGCACAGCTTCTCGATCAAGCACCCGAGCGAGATTCCCGAGGTGATCAAGAAGGCCTTCTATCTGGCCTCCAGTGGTCGCCCGGGGCCGGTCGTCATCGATATCCCGAAGGACATGACCGCCCCGACCGAACGCTATGAGTACAGCTACCCCAAGAAGGTACGCATGCGCTCCTATAGCCCGGTCACCCGTGGCCACAGTGGCCAGATCAAGAAAGCCGTCGAGCTGATGCTCAAGGCACGTCGCCCGCTGTTCTTCACTGGCGGTGGTGTGGTGTCAGGGCGTGCCAGCGAAGCGCTGACTGACCTGGTGCGCCGCCTCAACTTCCCGATCACCACCTCGCTGATGGGCATCGGTGCCTACCCGCAGGGCGATCGGCAGTGTCTGGGCTGGCCCGGCATGCACGGCTCCTACGAGTCGAACAATGCCATGCACCACACCGATCTGATCATCTGCATCGGTGCGCGCTTCGATGACCGCGTGACCAACAACACCTCGAAGTTCTGCCCGACGGCCAAGATCATCCACGTCGACATCGATCCGAGCTCGGTCTCCAAGACCGTGCGCGCCGATGTGCCGATCGTCGGTCCGGCCGATGCCGTGATCAACGAGATGATCAGCCTCGTGCAGGGTCGCGAGCTGGCCAACCCTGATGCACTGGAGGCCTGGTGGTCCCAGATCGATGGCTGGCGTGCCGAGCGTGAAGGCAAGCTGTATGAGCCGTCCGCCCCGGGTGAGCCGCTCAAGCCGCAGCAGGTGGTGGAAGCCGTGCACCGTGCGACGCGTGGCGAAGCCTTCGTCGCCACCGATGTCGGTCAGCACCAGATGTTCGCCGCCCAGTACTACAAGTTCCAGCGCCCCAACCGCTGGATCACCTCCGGTGGCCTGGGCACCATGGGCTTCGGCTTCCCGGCGGCCATGGGCATCAAGATGTCCTACCCGGAAGACGATGTGGTGCTGTTCACCGGTGAAGGCAGCTTCCAGATGATGATGCAGGAGTTCTCGACCTGTAAGCAGTACGGGATCGGGGTCAAGATCATCAACCTCAACAACCAGTCGCTGGGCATGGTGCGTCAGTGGCAGGACCTGAACTACAAGTCCCGTCACTCGCATTCCTATATGGAGTCGCTGCCTGACTTCGTGCAGCTGGCGGGTGCCTATGGCTTCCGTGCCATCAAGGTGCACACGGTGGAGGAGCTCGAGCCTGCGCTGGAAGAAGCCTTCCGCAACAAGGACGAGCTGGTGTTCCTCGACATCTATGTCGACCCGCGTGAACACGTCTACCCGATGCAGGTGCCTCTCGGCTCCATGCGTGACATGCTGCTTACGAAGACGGAGCGGACCTGATGCGCCATATCATCTCCATTCTGATGGAAAACGAACCGGGCGCGCTGTCACGGGTCGTCGGCCTGTTTTCACAGCGCAACTTCAACATCGAGACCCTCAACGTGGCCCCGACCGAAGACGCGACCCTGTCCCGTCTGACCGTCACCACGGTCGGTGAAGATCGCGTCATCGAGCAGATCACCAAACATCTCAACAAGCTGGTGGATGTGGTCAAGCTGGTGGATCTCACCGAGGGCAGCCACATCGAGCGCGAGCTGATGCTGGTCAAGGTCAAGGCGCTGGGCGCCCAGCGTGACGAGATCAAGCGCACGGCGGACATCTTCCGTGCCCAGATCGTCGATATCACGCCGAGCCTCTACACCATCCAGATTACCGGCGACTCCGGCAAGATGGATGCTTTCCTGGCGGCGATGCAGCCGGTGGGCGTGCTGGAAGTGGCACGTACCGGTGTCTCCGGCATCGCTCGCGGTGAGAAGGTGTTGAGCCTGTAAGACGGTGGTGGTGGAATCGCAAGACAAGAACGGCGCCCCTCGGGGCGCCGTTTTCGTTGCTGCGCCATTTTCGTTGGCTCGCTACCAGGTATCAGTCAGCGGGGCGCTGCGGCGAGCCGGGCAGTTGCTCCCACAACGCGCGCACCAGCGGGTGACGCAGGCGTTTTTCCTGTACGCACAGGCCGACCTTGTAGGGGGTCAGCGGCGGATCGACATCAAGGATGCGCACCTGGTCGGCCAGCGGCGAATTGTCGAGCACGATCTGCGGTACCACGCCGATCCCGAAGCCCAGCCCGACCATGCTGACGATGGCCTCGTTGCCGGCGACCTGGGCATACAGGCGAGGCTTGATGCCGCGTGTATGGCACCAGGCATCGAAGCGCTCGCGCGCCAGGCCGGTCTCCGACAGGATCATCGGCACGCGCGTCCAGTCGATGTGGTCGTCGCCCGCCGCCGAATCGTCCGCCTCGCCGATGCCTTCCAGTTGCTGGCCGGGGCCATCACGACGCGGGGCAATGAAGCGCAGTGGCGACTCGGCGAAGTCGGTGAAGGCGAGACGGGAAGGCAGCACGTCGGGGCGCGCGGCGATCGCCAGGTCCTCGTGTCCCATCAGGACACGCTCCAACGCCACGGCGGGGTCGCCGGTATGCAGCTTGAGCTCCACATGCGGATGGCGGGCACGGAAGGTGGCCAGAATCTCGTAGAGAAAGCTGTAGCTGGCGGTCACCGAGCAATACAGGGAGAGCTCGCCGCGCAGCTCATCGCTGTCTTCCAGCAGTGACTGGCGAATGTCATCCCACTGACTCAGGAGTTCGCGAGCATGACGACGGAAGCGTTCACCCGCCGGTGTCAGCGCGACGCTGCGGTTGTCGCGTTCGAACAGGCTGACGCCCAGCTCCTCCTCCATGGCCCGGATGGCGCGTGACAGGGCAGAGGCGCTCAGGTGGCAGGCTGTGCTGGCGCGCCCGAAATGCAGCGTTTCGGCGAGGGTCAGGAATTGCTTGAGTTGACGATTGTCCATGCCGGAGTCCGCTGTCGGTGAGTGCTGTAGAGGGAAATGCCTTGTATTGCGCAATATGGCATATAATGGTGCAAATATAGCATTTTACGCAATGTCGAGGTGCAGGTAAGGTGGACTCATCGCCGCGCAGGAGGAGGACGGCAGACCTTGATTCAAGGCGCACGACCTCCCCAGGACGCAGAGCGGCCGAGACAGATGGCCGTCGGCGCTGGACACTGTCATACGCCTTTCCCTCGCGGGAAGGGTCGCAAGAACAACAGACACTCTTTCAAGATCTCACGCCATCCCGCTGACGGGGTGAGCCGCCAGGAGCAATGACGATGAAACTCTATTACGACAAGGATTGTGACCTCTCCCTCATCCAGGGCAAGAAAGTGGTCATCCTCGGTTACGGTTCCCAGGGCCACGCCCACGCGAACAACCTGAAGGAATCCGGCGTCGACGTCACCGTAGCCCTGCGTCGCTCTTCCTCCAGCTGGGCCAAGGCCGAAGCGGCTGGTCTGAAGGTTGCTGAAGTCGAGGAAGCGGTCAAGGCTGCCGACCTGGTCATGATCCTGGCGCCGGACGAGAACCAGAAGGCCATCTATGAGAACCAGGTGGAACCGAACCTGAAGCAGGGCGCGACCCTGGCCTTCGCTCACGGCTTCAACGTCCACTACAACCAGGTCGTTCCGCGTGCTGACCTCGACGTCATCATGATCGCGCCGAAGGCACCGGGTCACACCGTGCGTTCCGAGTTCGTGAAGGGCGGCGGTATCCCGGACCTGATCGCCATCCACCAGGATGCGACTGGCCAGGCCAAGGACATCGCACTGTCCTACGCGGCAGGCGTCGGCGGCGGCCGTACCGGCATCATCGAGACCACCTTCAAGGACGAGACCGAAACCGATCTGTTTGGTGAGCAGGCTGTCCTGTGTGGTGGTGCGGTCGAGCTGGTCAAGATGGGCTTCGAGACCCTGACCGAAGCGGGCTACGCACCGGAAATGGCCTACTTCGAGTGTCTGCACGAGCTCAAGCTGATCGTCGACCTGATGTACGAAGGCGGCATCGCCAACATGAACTACTCCATCTCCAACAACGCGGAGTATGGCGAGTACGTGACCGGCACCGAAGTCATCAACGAGCAGTCCCGTGTCGCCATGCGCAATGCACTCAAGCGCATCCAGAGCGGTGAATACGCCAAGATGTTCATCCAGGAAGGCAGCACCAACTACCCGTCCATGACGGCCCGTCGTCGCCAGAACGCCGAGCATCCGATCGAGCAGACTGGTGAGAAGCTGCGCGGCATGATGCCGTGGATCACTGCCAACCAGCTGGTCGACAAGTCACGCAACTGATCCTGGCTATTGGATCCAGCGTGAAATGAGCGGGGCGCTCTCCATCAGGAGGGCGCCCCGCTTGCGTTGTTGCTCTATAAGCGCTATCGAATGGGAGAGGGAAGTGACAGTCGACGGTGAGGCCGCTAGGGTGTCACCACTATTCGCGCTCACTGGCAGGTGTAGAATGTGGTTACCCTGCCACGACGAGGCATGATGCAAGGAATCCCATGACAGACGAAAATCGACATCCCGGCGCAGACGAAGCCCCCGAAGCACAGACACGCCGCAGCAGTTCAGTGCTGGACAAGGTAGTGGAGGAGTTCACCGACGACAGCGAAGTCGTGGAAGAAGCCATCGAGGACGGCAAGCCCGTTCGTCGGCGTGGCATCTATCTGCTGCCCAACCTGTTCACCACCTCCGCGCTGTTCTCCGGCTTCTTCGCTGTGGTGTGTGCGCTGAACGGGGAGTTTGCCAACGCCTCCATCGCCATCTTCGTCTCGATGGTGCTCGACGGCCTGGACGGTCGTGTGGCGCGCCTGACCAACACCCAGAGCGCCTTCGGTGCCGAGTACGACAGCCTCGCGGACATGCTGTCCTTCGGCGTGGCGCCGGCGCTGGTCACCTTCAGCTGGATTCTGCAGGATGTCGGCAAGATCGGCTGGATCGCCGCCTTCGTCTACGTGGCAGGCGCTGCGCTGCGTCTGGCGCGCTTCAACGTCCAGATCGGCTCCACCGACAAGAAGTGGTTCATCGGTCTGCCGAGCCCGGCAGCGGCGGCACTCGTGGCCGGCTGCGTATGGACCATGCACAACTTCGACGCCGAGACCTTCGCCTTCAAGTCACTGATGGTCTTCGTGGTCGCGGCTGCCGGTATCCTGATGGTGTCGAACATCCGCTATTACAGCTTCAAGGAAATCGACCTCAAGGGGCCGGTGCCCTTCGTGGCGCTGCTCGCCATCGTGCTGGCCTTCGTGGTCATCTCGCTGGAGCCGTCCGTGATGCTGCTGGGCCTATTCGGTTGCTATGTCGCCAGTGGCCCGATCATGGCGCTGGGGCGCAAGCTGCGTGGCAACAAGTAAGCGTCAGCTGCCAGCAGTGTGATGATCGATATTCGGCCCCACCATTCCTGGCGGGGCCGAATGCGTTGCTGGCCAAGGGAAGATGTCAGCAAGCAACGGCGCGACGAGGACAAGGAGAACAGAGAAGCAGAATGAGGAGAGAAGAGAAAGGCAGAGCAGAGATGTCACCCGTATGTCCCGAGAATGACAATCTCTTGAAAAAGCCCTTGCCCTCACGGCGGTTCGTGCGTAAAGTACGCATCCGCTGCCGGGGACGCATGGCGTTACCAGCGGTGAAAGAGGTTTGCAGGTGATTGTTTTGCTTGATGTTTTTGAAGTCCGCTTCGACATCATCGATTGACAATCCCGGGCGATTCGCTAGAATACGCCGCACTCCTTACGGAACAGGTGATCGAGCAACGCTCCTCACCGCTTGATGATGCTTAGAGGCAGTCGACTGACTCATCATCAAGTGCTTGACTTCTCAAGCGTTCCGGGTAGAATATGCCTCCTCGCTTAACAGCGACGCTCTTTAAAAATTTGATCAGGTAATTCGTGTGAGCGCTTGCCGATGAGTGGTGACAAGGTCACCAAATATCGGAGCAAGCCTCTCACGAGAAGTTTGACTCTGAACCAAGTTTGGTCTGCTTAACAGACTATCAAGCTTTCAACTGAAGAGTTTGATCATGGCTCAGATTGAACGCTGGCGGCAGGCTTAACACATGCAAGTCGAGCGGAAACGATCCTAGCTTGCTAGGAGGCGTCGAGCGGCGGACGGGTGAGTAATGCATGGGAATCTGCCCGATAGTGGGGGACAACCTGGGGAAACTCAGGCTAATACCGCATACGTCCTACGGGAGAAAGCAGGGGATCTTCGGACCTTGCGCTATCGGATGAGCCCATGTCGGATTAGCTTGTTGGTGAGGTAATGGCTCACCAAGGCGACGATCCGTAGCTGGTCTGAGAGGATGATCAGCCACACTGGGACTGAGACACGGCCCAGACT
>NZ_CFDJES010000045.1:0-23379 GCF_983723665.1 Cobetia sp.
TCAGGATCGGCATCTTGAAACGCTCGGCCATCTCCATCAGACGGCAGGCCTTGCGGTAGCCTTCCGGACGCGGCATGCCGAAGTTGCGACGCACCTTTTCCTTCACGTCGCGGCCTTTCTGGTGACCGATCACCATCACCGGCTTGTCGTCGAGACGCGCGATACCGCCGACCAGCGCTTCGTCGTCCGCGTAGTGACGGTCGCCGTGCAGCTCATCGAAATCCGTGAACAGATTCTCGAGGTAGTCGAGGGTATACGGGCGCTGCGGGTGACGTGCCAGCTGAGATACCTGCCAGGCGCCGAGGTCCTTGAAGATGGACTCGGTGAGCTTGGTGCTCTTTTCCTGCAGGCGAGCGATCTCGTCAGACAGGTTGACCTGGGAGTCGTTACCGACCAGACGGAGTTCCTCGATCTTGGCCTGCAGCTCGGCGATCGGCTGTTCAAAGTCCAGATAATTGGGATTCATAAGGCGTTTCGTTCGTCGTCTCGGGCAGCCAGGAAAGCGAGTCGGCCGGGTCACTCCCCCTGAGCACACGCTCAGGCGATCTGTGGCTCGCGGCGGTCACAGTCGGCATGGAATTGGGTACGGAAAAGATGGACAGGCATTATCGCACCCTGTTCGACAGGTGCAAACCTTGCCCGCCTGTTAGGCGTGGATTAACTCTGCGCCCACGCCGCTCATCTCGCTGCTACGCCTGCCCCGCCGCTTGGCGAGGCAGGCACCATCCGGTGGGCCAGCACCTCAGTCACGGTACTTGAGGCGCACACCGCGCTGGCCTTCCACCTCACCCAGCTGAATCAACAACTCATCACTGGGCGCAACGCGCCATTGCTCGCCCAGCTCCAGCCAGGCCTCCGCCGCGGCGTTGCGATAACGCAGGCGCATCGGCAGGCCTTCACTGGCCAGGTGTGGCGTCAGCAAGGTGGTCAGCTGCTGGGTGAAGCGACCGCCGATGTCCTCGGCGGCGATACTCATCTCGACCGCCTCACCGAAGCGCGCCCGCGCATCGATGATCGGCGTGACGTCCTTGCCGCGCAGACGCAGGCCACCGGAATAGTCATCCTGGCTGACCTCGCCCTCGACGATCACCACGCTGTCAGGCACCAGCTTGTTGCGCACCTGATCATAGAGCTCACCGAACATCGAGGCCTCGATGCGTCCGGTGCGGTCATCCAGGGTCACGAAGGCCATGGTGTCGCCCCGCTTGGACTTCATGGTGCGCATGGCGATCACCAGCCCGGCGATGCGCTGCGGCTCACGCGACGGCTTGAGGTCACTGATGCGCGCATTGATGAAGCGCTTGAGCTCACCCTCATACTCATCGATGGGATGGCCGGTCAGATAGAGCCCCAGCGTGTCCTTCTCGCCGGTGAGGCGCTCCTTGTCGGTCCACTCGCGCGCCTTGCGATAGCCGGCGTAGACATCGGTTTCCGGCTCGCTGAAGGCATCGCCGAACATGTCGGTGATGCCGACATCGTTGTTGGCGTGATTCTGGGAGGCAGCCTTGAGCGCATCTTCCACCGCCAGCATCAGCACCGCACGCGACGGGCCGATGTTGTCCAGCGCGCCGGAGCGGATCAGCGCTTCCAGGGTGCGCTTGTTGATCTTCTTGGCGTCGATGCGCTTGCAGAAATCGAAGATGTCGCTGAACGGGCCACCCTCGGCGCGCGCGCTGACGATAGCATCGATCGGGCCCTCGCCGACGCCACGGATGGCGCCCAGGCCGTAGACGACGCGCCCTTCCAGGTCGACGGTGAACTTGTAGCCGCCGATGTTCACATCCGGCGGCGTGACCGTCAGACCGATATGACGGCACTCCTCGATCAGCGGCACCACCTTCTCGATGGTCTGCATCTCGGTCGAGATTACCGCGGCCATGAACGGCCCCGGATAGTGCGCCTTCAGCCAGCCTGTCTGATAGGAGACGAGGCCATAGGCCGCCGAGTGCGACTTGTTGAAGCCGTAACCGGCGAATTTCTCCACCAGGTCGAAGATGTTGCCGGCCAGGTCCTTGTCGATGCCCTTGCCCGCACAGCCTTCCATGAAGCCGGCGCGCTGCTTGGCCATCTCTTCCGGCTTCTTCTTGCCCATCGCGCGGCGCAGCATGTCGGCCTGACCCAGCGTATAGCCGGCCAGCACCTGCGCGATCTGCATGACCTGCTCCTGGTACAGGATGATGCCGTAGGTCGGCTCCAGTACCGGCTTGAGCAGCTCATGCTGGTAATCCGGGTGTGGATAAGACACTTCGGAACGACCGTGCTTGCGGTTGATGAAGTCATCCACCATGCCGGACTGCAGCGGGCCGGGACGGAACAGGGCCACCAGGGCGATCATGTCTTCCAAGCAGTCGGGCTTGAGCTTCTTGATCAGCTCCTTCATGCCGCGGGATTCCAGCTGGAAGACAGCCGTCGTCTCCGCCTTCTGCAGCATGTC
This sequence comes from Cobetia sp., assembly GCF_983723665.1. Taxonomy (NCBI): domain Bacteria; kingdom Pseudomonadati; phylum Pseudomonadota; class Gammaproteobacteria; order Oceanospirillales; family Halomonadaceae; genus Cobetia; species Cobetia sp. Next base: position 2,435 of record NZ_CFDJES010000045.1, read on the forward strand.
GAAGGTCTTGGCATCATCCAGCGGGATGTCATCGATATCCAGCGGCGCCAGCCCTTCCCGCTCACGGATCTTGTCGACCATCTCGGTCGCCCAGTCGATGATGGTCAGGGTGCGCAGACCCAGGAAGTCGAACTTGACCAGCCCGGCCTCCTCGACGTCGTTCTTGTCGAACTGGACCACCAGACCGCTGCCATCTTCATCACACAGCAGCGGCGCGAAGTCGGTCAGCTTGGTCGGCGCGATCACCACGCCCCCGGCGTGCTTGCCGGTGCCGCGCGTGGTGCCCTCGAGCTTGAGCGCCATCTCCCAGATTTCCTGGGCTTCCTCGTCGTTGTCGATGAATTCCTTGAGCTGCGGCTCCTGCTCGATGGCCTTCTCGAGCGTGATGCCGACCTCGAAGGGAATCAGCTTGGAGAGCTTGTCACCCAGCGAGTAAGGCTTGCCCTGGGCACGCGCCACGTCACGCACCACGGCCTTGGCGGCCATGGTGCCGAAGGTGACGATCTGCGAGACCGCGTTGCGCCCGTAGCGCTCGGCCACGTAATCGATCACGCGGTCACGCTTCTCCATGCAGAAATCGACGTCAAAGTCGGGCATCGAGACACGTTCCGGGTTCAGGAAGCGCTCGAACAGCAGGTCATATTCCAGCGGGTCCAGATCGGTTATCTTCTGGGCGTAGGCCACCAGCGAGCCGGCACCGGAACCACGCCCCGGACCGACCGGCACGCCGTTGTCCTTGCCCCACTGGATGAAGTCCATGACGATCAGGAAGTAACCGGGGAAGCCCATCTGCAGGATGATGTCGAGCTCGAAATCCAGCCGCGTGCGGTAGCGCTGCTCGATCTCGGCCCAGGCCTCGCTGTCGCGCGGATGCCTGGCGTGCGGATACAGCTTGTCGAGGCGCTCCGTCAGGCCATCATGCGAGACCTTGCGGAAGAACTGGTCCATCGTCATGCCTTCCGGCACAGGGAACTCGGGCAGGAAGTAGGTGCCCAGCTGCACGGTCACCGAGCAGCGCGCCGCGATCAGCACACTGTTCTCGAGCGCTTCGGGAATGTCGGAGAACAGCTCGCTCATCTCCTCGGCGCTCTTCAGGTACTGCTCATCGCTGTAGCGGGTCTCGCGCCGCGGGTCATCCAGCGCCTTGCCTTCGCCGATGGAGACGCGCGTCTCGTGGGCCCAGTAGTCCTCGCGCTTGAGGAAGCGCACATCATTGGTGGCGACCACCGGCGTATCGGTGGCCTCGGCCAGCGCTACCGACAGGTGCAAGCACTCTTCCTCGTACTGACGCTGAGTGCGGGTCAGCTCCAGATAGAAGCGATCCCCGAACACCGCCTTCCACTCACCGAGCAGTGCCCGGGCGCTGTCTTCGTGGTCCGACAGCAGATGACGGCCGATCTCGCCTTCACGGCCACCGGACAGCACGATCAGGCCCTCGGCCTGCTCGAAGATCCACTGTTTCTCGAGGTAGGCGCGGTCCTGCTTCTGGCCATCGGTCCAGCCGCGCGAGATCAGCTCGGTGAGGTTGCGATAGCCGGTGTCGTTCATCGCCAGCAGCGTGAGGCGATACGGGCGCGTGGCATCCTGGGGATTGATCAGCCACATGTCGGCACCGATGATCGGCTTGATGCCGGCAGCGCGCGCATTGGAGTAGAACTTGACCAGCCCGAACAGGTTGGCCTCGTCAGTCACCGCGACAGCCGGCTGGCCCGCCGCGGCGGTCGCCTTGATCAGCGGCTTGACGCCGGGCAGACCATCGACGAGGGAGAACTCGGTGTGAACGCGCAGGTGAACAAAGGGCGTGGTCATGGAATCGGCTCGTGAAGTCGGCGTGACGGTGAAGGATTCGGTTGCGGCGGGTGCTGTCGTCGCTGCGGGTGCCGGCGGCGGCTGCGAGGCTGAAGGCTCGGGCTTCAAGGATAGCCTGTCAGCGCCATCGTCTGAAGGCATAGCATCTGAAGGCGCAGCATCCGCCCGGGCAGGCTCGACTGACGGGGATGCCGTGGTCTCACTGGCATCAGTCAGACCACGGCTGGCGGCTTTTTTGCCGTGGGCTGCTGGCTCGGCTCGCTTGCCTCGCTCAACGTCACGCTCGGCTCTGGCGTCGCTGCCTGCGGGGCCGGAAGCGCAATCAGCGCGTCCGGCGGCACGGCCTGTGGCACGTGCCCCGACATGAACAGTCGCTTGACCGGCCCGAAGCTCTTGCGATGCAAGGTGAGGATGCCATGTTCCTCGATGGCGGCCTGATGCTCGCGGGTCGGGTAGCCCTTGTGACGCGCGAAGCCATAGGCGGGGAAGTGTGAATCCAGCGCCGCCATCTGGGCATCACGATGCACCTTGGCCAGAATCGAAGCCGCGCCGATGGCAGCGTGGCGCAGGTCGCCCTTCACCACCGCCATGCCGGGGATGTCGTGTCCCGGCAGGCGATTGCCATCCACCAGCAGGTATTCCGGGCGCACGCCCAGTGCATCGATGGCGCGCCGCATGGCCAGGTGCGTGGCCTGATAGATGTTCAGCTCATCGATCTCGTCGCTGGTGGCCTCGGCGATCGCCCACGCCCAGGCACGGGCCCGAATCTGCTCGTAGAGGGCCAGACGCTTCTTCTCGCTGAGCTTCTTGGAGTCCGTGATGCCCTCGATGGGGTCATTCGGGTCCAGAATCACCGCTGCCGCCACCACCGGGCCGACCAGCGGCCCACGCCCGACCTCATCGATACCGGCCAGCAACTGCCCCTGATAGGGAATCACCAGCGGCGGAAAATCATCGGCGGGTTTACGCTTGCGCGCAGAAGGCGTGGTGACGTGGCTGTCGGCAGAGTCGGTCATGATATCTCGAGGCGTAAGACAACAGGCAGAGCGCCAATGCGATCTGCCTGTCGAGGTGATTCAATCAAGGGTAGCGCAATGTCTGGCGGCGACACGCGGGATCAGCGTCCGGCCAGTTCACCGATGGCGATGGCGGCCGCGGCGCTGGCATCACAGGTCAGTTCACGATGCATGGCGGTGAAACGCTCACGCAGTTCTCGTTGGCGGGCGACGTCACCGGCGGCACGCGACAGCAATGGCGCAAGGCTTTCCTCGATGGACTCCGGCGTGGCGGCGTCCTGGATCAGCTCCGGCACCAGCGTCTCGCGGGCGATCAGATTGGGCAGGGAAATCCACTCGGTCTTGACCATATGCCGCGCGATGCGATGCGTCATCGGCGCCATGCGATAGGCCACCACCATCGGACGATGACAGAGCAGGCATTCGAGCGCCGCCGTGCCGGATGCCAGCAGCACGGCATCGGCGGCGGTCATCGCTTCACGCGATTGGCCATCCACCAGATGGATGCGGCTGCGATCCAGCCCTGCGCGCTCCGCCATCAGGGACTCGAGCTCGGTGCGCCGCAGCGGCGTGGCCGCCGGGATCACCACCTCAAGGCCGGGATAACGCTGACAGAGACGCTCGATGGCGGCCAGGAAGGTCTCGCCGAGAAAGCGGATCTCGTTGGCGCGGGAGCCCGGCAACACCGCCAGCAGCTGCACTTCCGGGTCGATCCCCAACTGTCCACGGGCAGCAGCGCGATCATCCTCGAGCGGCAACTCATCGGCCAGCGGATGACCGACGAAGGTCACCGGCACCTGATGCTCACGATAGAAGGCGGCCTCGAAGGGCAGGAAGGTCAGCATGCGATCGACGGCGCGCCGAATGGTCTTCACGCGCCCCTGACGCCAGGCCCACACGGAGGGGCTGACGTAGTGCGCGGTGGTGATGCCCTGCTTGCGCAGGCGCAGCTCGAGCCCCAGATTGAAGTCCGGGGCATCGATGCCGATCATCACGTCGGGTTGCCACTCAAGGGCGTCGCGCAACAGATGGCGACGCACCTTGATCAGCGCCGGCAGATGCTTGAGCACCTCGACCAGCCCCATCACCGACAGCGTTTCCAGCGGATAGAGGCTGTCGAAGCCCTCGGCCTGCATGCGCGGGCCGCCGATGCCACGGAACTCGACATCGGGATAGCGCGCCTTGAGCGCGTGCATCAGGCTGGCACCGAGGATGTCACCGGAGAGCTCACCGGCTACCAGGTAGATGCGCATGCTCAGCGAGTCAGACCGCGAGTGGACGCCTTGAGCGAGGCGATGAAGACATCGCGCTCGGCCAGCGGCGGCTCGGCTTCCAGCTGCTCGAGGGCCTGGGCCAGCGTCAGACCCTGACGGAAGACCGTCTTGTAGGCCGTGTTCAGCGCGGAGATGGTCTCGCGGCTGAAACCACGACGCTTGAGGCCGACGCTGTTGAGGCCATGCGCTTCCGCCGGATGGCCATTGACCATCACGAAGGCCGCGATGTCCTTGGTGATGATGGAGCCACCACCCGCCATGGCATGTTCGCCGATATGGCAGAACTGATGCACCGCCGACAGGCCACCCAGAATGACGTGGTTGCCGAGATGGACATGGCCACCCAGCGTCGCCTGATTGGCCATGATGCAGTCGTCACCGATGATGCAGTCATGGCCGACATGCGAGTAGGCCATGAACAGGTTGCGACTGCCGATACGCGTGAGACTGGCATCCTGGACGGTGCCGCGATGCAGGGTCACGCCCTCGCGGATGACGTTGTCATCCCCGATTTCCAGACGCGTCGGCTCACCGGCGTACTTCTTGTCCTGACAGTCCTCGCCCACTGACGCGAACTGGAAGATACGGTTGCGCTCACCGATGACGGTGGTGCCCTTGATGACGACATGCGGCCCCACCACCGTGCCAGCGCCGATCTCGACATCAGCCCCGATCACGCAGAACGGGCCGACCTCGACATCATCGGCCAGGCGGGCGCCGGGATCGACAATGGCAGTAGGATGTATCAAGCGACCTTCCTCTCGGCACAGATGATTTCGGCCTCGCAGACCAGATCGCCGTCGACCTTGGCCTGACAGGCGAATTTCCAGATGCCACGCTTCTCGCGCAGCACGCGGGCGCTGATCTCGAGCTGGTCACCCGGCATCACCGGGCGCTTGAAGCGCACATTGTCGCTTCCGACGAGATAATAGATGTAGCCATCGGCGGGACGTTTGTCGACGGTCTTGAAGCCGAGAATACCCGCCGCCTGAGCCATGGCTTCCACGATCAGAACGCCCGGCATGATCGGGTGCTCCGGGAAGTGACCATTGAAGAACGGCTCATTGATGCTGACGTTCTTGCGCGCGACGATGAACTCGCCAAGGGTCAGGTCCATGACACGATCGATCAGCAGGAAAGGATAGCGGTGCGGGAGATACTCACGGATCTCGTTGACGTCCATAACCATTGGCTTGCAACCTCTGAAATAACGAAATGCCTGCCGCTCGCGGGCAGGCATGTAATGACGGTCCGGACCGCCGTTCGGGCAATGGCGCGCATTATAGCGTCCTTGCGCGTGGCTGGCAGCCGCTCATTGCCCGACAGTGCGCCAAGCAGGTGCGAGACTCTGCTCTGGACAGGTACTACCCGGGCTTGCAGTACTACTTGTCCTTCAAACTCTTCTCGACCTGATTCAAGCGTCGCGCCAACTGATCCAACTGCTTGAAACGTACGGCATTTCTGCGCCACAGGCCGTTGTCCATCGCGCCAGTGCCGGAGGAATAGACGCCCGGCTTGGTGATGGAGTTGGTCACCAGACTCATGCCGGTCACCTGCACGCCATCGGCGATCTCCAGGTGGCCCGCCAGACCCACACCGCCGCCCATCAGACAGTAGCGACCGACCTTGGTGGAGCCGGCGATGCCGACACAGCCCGCCAGCGCCGAGTGGTCACCGATCTGCACGTTGTGCGCGATCTGGACCTGGGAGTCGATCTTGACGTCATTGCCGATGATGGTGTCGCCGAGCGCGCCACGATCGATGCTGGTGCAGCTGCCGACTTCGACATCATCGCCGATCAGCACGCCGCCGAGCTGGGCGATCTTGTGCCAGCCCTTGCCATCGTGGGCAAAGCCGAAGCCATCGGCGCCGATCACGCAGCTGCTGTGGAGTACCGCACGCGCCCCGATCACCACGCCATGATAGAGCGTGACATTGGGGTGCAGCAGACAGCCCTCGCCCAGCATGCTGTCAGCCCCGATCACGCAACCCGCGTGAATGCGCGTGTTGTCGCCGATGCTGACGCCCGGGCCGATAACGACCTGCGGGCCGACCTCGACATTGGCCCCCAGGGTTGCGGTCTCGTCGATGACGGCACTGGCGTGCACGCTCGCCTGAGGCTCGACCGCCAGCGGATCGAACAGACGCGACAGCTCAGCGTAGGCCAGATACGGATTGTCCAGCACGAGGGCATTGCCCTTGCACTCTTCAAGATGGCTTTCATGCAGCAGCACGGCAGTCGCGGCGGTTTCCCCGAGATACTTGAGGTAGGCGCGATTGGCGAGGAAGGCGATATCGCCGGGCTCAGCATCGACCAGCGTCGACAGGCCGGTGACCCGGACAGCCGGGTCACCGACGAGACGAGCGCCCAGCCGCTGAGCCAGATCCTCGAGAGTGTAAGAGAATTGTCGCTTTTTCATTCTGTCTCTGGGCGCTGAGCGCCTCTGGCTCGCATTCGCGTTGGCATGCTCGGATGCAACACATCCCGCACGCTTGCGCGCGCGGGATGCACTCAGTTGAGCGAGTTGAACACCTGAGTCACTTCATTGGTCAGGTCCATACCGTCCTTGCTGTAGACCGTCGCATTGCGGTCGACCAGCAGCTCGATGCCATGCTTGTCGACGACCTGCTGGATGGCCTTGTCGAGCTTCGGCTTGGACTGCTTGAGGAAGGTCTGCTCCGCCTGTTGCTGCTGCTGCTGGACCTGGCCACGCAGCTGCTGGAACTGGCCGCCCTTCTGGCGCAGCTGCTGCTGCACGGACTGACGCTCGGAATCGGACATCACGGCGCCGTCCTTCTGCAGCTTGGCCTGCAGGGATTCCAGTTCCTTGGCGAGTGCCTTGGCCTGGTCCTGCTTGCCGGCCAGCTGATTCTTGAGCTGGTTCATGGAAATCTTGGCCGAGTCGGAACTCAACAGCGCCTGGCGCCAGTCGAGGACCGCGACTTCGGTGGCCTGTGCCAGCATCGGAGTCGCCATGGCGGCAAGGCCACCAGCCAGACACAGGGCGCGGGTCAATTTACGCATCACACAAACTCCTTGTAGGCCTGTTGTTCAGTCACTGATGACTCAGCGACCGACGGTGCGAGGACCGGCGACGGAACAGGGACAGCGCCGCCGGTGGTCGTGACGAAGGCCGCACCGGCTCAAGCGGGTGCGGCCTCGTACGGCCTTAGAAGGTCTGGCCCAGCGAGAACTGGAAGATCTCGGTGTCATCATCGTCATCGTCACCGATCGGCTGGGCGACACTGAAGGTCAGCGGGCCCACCGGCGTGATCCACGACAGGCCGATACCGGCACTGTAATTCAGCTCGCCCAGGTCGACACCGCTTTCACAGCTGCTGGTGTCACTGGAGCTCACGTCGTAGCACGACGTCAGATAGGTGTTACCGGCATCGACGAAGAACGACGGCTGCACAGAGCGCTTGTCCTTGATGAAGGGCATCGGGAAGATCAGGTCCACCCCACCTTCGATCAGGATGTTGCCGCCGATGGTATCGTCGTCACCATCGTTCTGTTCGGTGGTGGCCTGCCCCAGGGTATTGGAGCTGTAGCCACGCACGCTGCCCAGACCGCCGGCATAGAAGTTCTTGAAGAACGGATAGGTATCGCCGGAGAACGAGTTGGCATAGCCCAGCTCGGTACGGAACTTGAGTGACCAGTCCTGACTCAGCTCGAAGAACTTGGACCCCTTGTAGCGGAGCTTGTAGTAATCCGCATCGGAGCCCGGCACCGCCACTTCCAACGACAGCAGCTGAGAGCTGCCCGCCGTGGGCAGGATGCCACGGTTGAGGTTGTTGCGAGACCAGCTGGCCGTCAGCTTGTAGAGGTTGAAGTCTTCGCCTTCATCCTCGATGAACTGCGTGACCTCCGCCGGGCTGTCGTCGAAGTCCTTGACGCGCACGAACTCGTAACCGCCGCCGAAGTTCAGACGTGACAGCTCGTTGATCGGGTAACCGAAGTTGATCCCGCCACCGAAGCTGTCGGTCGCGTAGCTGGCGACGTCGTCATCATCGTCGTAGTCCACCTTGCGGTAGAACATGTTGTAGCCGCGCGAGATGCCATCCAGCGTCCAGTACGGGTCGGTATAGCCGAAGCTGACGTTGGTGTAGTCATCCGATTTCTGGGCGTTGATGTTGACTTCGTTACCGGTACCCAGGAAGTTCTTCTGCGACAGGCCCACCCCGTAGATGACACCGTCACCCTGGGAGAAACCGACCGACGCCGAGATCGAGCCTGACGGCTGCTCCTCGACGTTGTAGTTGACGTCCAGCTGGTCCGGCTCGCCGGCGACAGGACGCGTGTCGACATCGACCTGCTTGAAGAAGCCGAGGCGCTCAAGCTTCTGCTTGGACTGCTTGATCTTGTCGGTGGAGGCCGGTGCACCTTCCAGCTGGGTCATCTCACGACGCAGCACTTCGTCTGCAGTGGTGGTGTTGCCCTTGAAGTTGATGCGACGCACGTAGGCCCGCTTGCCGGGGTCGACCGCGAAGGTCAGATCGACGGTGTCGCTCTCTTCGTTGACCTCCGGCACCGCGTTGACCTTGGCGAAGGCGAAGCCGTCGGCACCCAGTGCCTGGCGCAGCGCCTCGCTGGAAGCAGTCACATCACGCTGGGAATAGAGGGCATCCGGGGCGAGCTTGACCAGATCGCGGGCGCGCTCTTCCTTCATCTTCAGGTCACCGGCAAAGCCGATATTGCCGATCTTGTACGGCTTGCCTTCATCGACGTTGATGGTGACGAAGATCTCGGACTTGTCCGGCGAGATGGACACCTGGGTCGAGCGCACCTGGAAGTTGACGTAACCGCGATCGAGATACCAGGACTTGAGGGTCTCGATATCGCCGGTCAGCTTCTCCCGCGAGTATTCATCATCGGAGAACCAGCCGAAGAACCAGCTCGGCTTGTCTTCCAGCTCCAGCTGTTCGCGCAGGGTCTCGTCATCGAAGGCATCGTTGCCGACGATGTTGATCTGATGAATCTTGGCGATCGCGCCTTCCTTGACGTCGATGTTGACCTGTACGCGGTTGCGCTCGAGTTCCTCGACGGAGGTCTCGATACGCGCGCTGTAGCGGCCCTGAGCCTGGTAGACACGCTCGAGCTCACGCTGCATCTCTTCCAGCGTGGAGCGCTGCAGAACCTGACCCTCGGCCAGCCCTGCTTCCTTGAGGCCCTTGCGCAGGTCTTCGTCGGGAATCTGCGAGTTGCCGTCAATCTCGATCTTGGAGATCGTCGGGCGCTCGACCACATCGATGATCAGGACATCGCCATCACGCTTGAGGCGGATGTCGTCGAACAGGCCCGTATCGAACAGCTGACGCGCAGCCGAGGACAGGTCCTCTTCTTCCACATTCTGATCCGCGGAGACGGGGAAGGCGTTGAAGACGGTGCCCGCAGACACGCGCTGGAGGCCCTCTACCCGGATGTCCGAAATTTTAAAAGATGCGGCCAAGGCGCCCTGACTGGCCCCGAGCAGCGCAGCTGCCAATCCAATGGTCTTGAGTTTCATGCAGTCGCTTCGCTTCTCTGGATTCCGCCCGCTTGGGTGAACAGGCACCTTATACACAACCCCCTGCAACTGACAAGACAGCTACGAGTGAGGATCGGCAATCGGGGCCGAAGTCGTGTGGGCATGATGACGGGAGTTGATCGCATTGACCAGCCCGTGCAATGAATTGACCCCCATGGGCATCGACAGTTCAGATTCGGTTCATCCTGCGGGAGCCATCACGTGCTGATGACTCCCCGAATCCGTCACCAAAGACGCATGAGATCGAAGTAGATGGCCATCAGCATGAGGGAACCGACCAGCGCCATGCCGATCTTCAGCCCCGCATTCTGGACCTCTTGCGAAAGTGGTTTGCCGCGCACGGCTTCCACCAGATAGAACAGCAGGTGACCGCCATCCAGCACCGGAATCGGCAGCAGGTTGAGGACACCCAGGCTGATGGAGAGATAGGCCATGAAGCCGAGGAAGGCCTCGAGGCCGGAGCGCGCCGTGTCGCCGGCGATACGCGCGATGGTGATCGGGCCAGACAGATTGGACGGTGCGATCAGACCGACCAGCATCTTGCGGATCGAATCCAGCGTCAGCACCGTCATCTCGCCGGTCTTGCCGACGGCCTGCCCGACGGCCGCCAGCGGCCCGAAGCTGAGCTCGCGCTGATACTGCTCGGGCCAGCTGACGTTCTCGACGCCGGCACCGACCTGCCCCACCACACGCCCGTCATCGAGCGAATTGCTGGCAGGTGTCAGTGACAGTGTCTCTTCCTTACCATCACGTGCCACCAGTACCGACAGCGTCTCACCCGGCGCACCGCGCACACGCTCGACGAAATCGATCCAGTCGACCACCAGGGTGCCATCGATGCTGACGATGCGGTCACCGGCCTGCAGGCCTGCCGCCTGGGCGGCACCACCGTCCAGCACCCGCCCCAGCACCGCCGGCAACTGAGGACGCCAGGCCGTGATGCCCAGCGTCACCAGCGGACGCGGCGGGTCCTGATCGACCAGGAAGCGTGTCACGTCGAGGGACTGCTCACGCGTGGCGCTGGCACCCTCGGCACGTGTGGTGAGCGTCAGGCTGTCATCGCCGATCGCACCGATCAAGCGCAGGTTGACCTCATCCCACGAGGGAGTGGCCTGACCATTGATGGCGACGATCTCGGTCTTCGGCGCAAGGCCGGCGCGGCCAGCCGGCGAGTCCGGCGCCACGGCACCGACCATCGGCACCACCGTGGTGGTACCGGCGACGAACAGCGCCCAGTAGGCGACGATGGCCAGCAGGAAGTTGGCCAGCGGGCCCGCCGAGACGACGGCGATACGCTTCCACACCGACTTGGTATTGAAGGCCAGATGACGCTCGGCCGGATCGACCGGCCCTTCGCGCTCATCCAGCATCTTGACGTAGCCACCCAGCGGGATGGCGGCGACCCCGTACTCGGTGCCGTGGCGATCGGTCCACGACCAGAAGGGTTTGCCGAAGCCGATGGAGAAGCGCAGCACCTTGATGCCGCAACGACGCGCGACCCAGAAATGACCGTACTCATGGATGGTGATCAACACCCCCAACACGACGATCACGGCAAGAATATTCTGGATCACACCCATCACGCGCTCCTGGAGATTGGTGCCCGAGATGGGCAGCCTGCCTTGCAACGCTCACGAAGAAAGTGACAAGACAGTGCAAGATAGGATTTCAGGGCCCGGCGAGGGCCAACTCGGCGGCAGCCAGCTCACGCGCCGCCGCGTCTTCGGCGAGAATCACCTCGAGGCCATCCACCGCCAGTGGCGGACGCGCCTGCATGACGGCCTGCACCACTGCCGGGATTCGATCGAAGGCCAGGCGACCCTCGAGGAAGGCGGCCACTGCCACCTCGTTGGCGGCATTCATCACCGCAGGCCAGGTGCCGCCTGCCGCGATGGCCTCGCGCGCCAGCCGCAGACACGGGAAGCGCGTCTCGTCGGCGGCACGGAAATCGAGGCGCGCGACCTGAAACAGGTCCAGCGGCTCGACGCCGGCATCGATACGCTCCGGCCACGCCAGCGCATAGGCGATCGGCGTACGCATGTCCGGATTGCCCATCTGGGCCAGCACCGAGCCGTCACTGTAGGCCGCCATCGAGTGAATCACGCTCTGGGGATGCACGACCACCTGGATGTCGTCCGGCCCGCAGGCGAACAGCCAGCAGGCCTCGATCAGCTCCAGGCCCTTGTTCATCAGGGTGGCGCTATCGACGGAAATCTTGCGCCCCATCGACCAGTTGGGGTGCGCGCAAGCTTCGTCCGGTGTCACCGTGGCCAGCCGCTCGGCAGGCCATTCGGCATCATCGCGGAACGGGCCGCCGGAGGCGGTCAGCAACAGCTTCTCGACGCCGATCGACGCCAGGCCATCACGATGCTGGGCCGGCAGGCACTGGAAGATGGCATTGTGCTCGGAATCGATCGGCAGCAGGGTCGCCCCGTGCTGCTTCACCGCATCCATGAACAGCTGCCCGGCACACACCAGCGCTTCCTTGTTGGCCAGCAGCACGCGCTTGCCGGCTCGCACCGCCGCCAGCGTCGGCAACAGGCCAGCCGCACCGACGATGGCGGCCATCACGCTATCGACTTCAGGCGCCTCGCTGATGTCGACCAGCGCCTGCTCACCATGGCGTACCTCGATGGGCGTGCCCTGATAGCTCTCGACGCCCTTGAGCGCCTCACTGAGCCACGCAGCCGCCTCGCACGAGGCGATCACCGCCACCTGCGGGCGATGCGTCAGGCACAGCTCCAGCAGCGCCTCGTGACGCGTGGCAGCGCTGAGCGCATGCACCCGATAGCGCTCGGGATGGCGCGCGATCACATCCAGGGTGCTGGACCCGATGGAGCCGGTCGCGCCGAGGATGGTGATGCGCTGCAACGCAGGCGCCTCATGAGGAGTCTCGTGGTTCACGCTCACGTTCACATTCGTGCTCACGCACCACCTCCCAGCACCCACGGCAACAACAGGGCAAACAGCGGCACCGCCGCGGTCAGGCTGTCGATGCGGTCCATCACGCCACCATGACCGGGCAGCAGATGGCTTGAGTCCTTCATCTGACGCTGGCGCTTGAACATGCTCTCGAGCAGGTCACCCAGCACCGAGACGGCGGTCACGCCCAGCGTGACCAGCAGCAGCGGCAGCCAGTCGGCCAGCCCCGCCAGCGCATAGCCGGTCGCCAGCAGGCCGGTGGCCACCAGACCACCATAGACGCCCTCCCAGGACTTGCCCGGGCTGACGCGCGGCGCCAGCTTGCGCTTGCCGAAGCGCTTGCCGGAGAAGTAGGCACCGATATCCGCCGCCCACACCATCAGCAGCACATACAGCAGCCACTCGCCGCCACTGGCCTTGAGCTGCACGAAGCCGAACCAGGTCGGCAGCAGTGCCAGCACGCCGACGCCCAGCCGCACGCCGGTCGCCTGCCATTCCTGACTGGCGGCCGGATAGCGCATCACCCAACGCAGATTGACCAGCCATGCCAGTGCGGCCAGATACAGCGGCCAACGCGCAAGAGCGCCATCGAACTGCCAGACCAGCAGCATCAGCACGCTGAGCACCAGCGGGAACAGCAGGCGCGCCATGCCGGCACGCACGCCAGACAGGTTGGACCACTCCCAGGCGGCCAACGCGACGACAGCGCCGGTGAAGGTGGCAAAGGCAGCACCGTCGAGGCCGAACAGCCCCCACAGCGCCAGCGGCGCGAGAATGAGCGCGGTGATGATTCGTTGTCTGAGCACTAGAGCCCCTCGGCGTCGAGTTGTTCGCTGGTCATGCCATAACGACGCTGACGCAGGGCGTAGGCGCTGAGCGCTTCATCGAAGGCGGCCGCATCGAAATCAGGCCACAGCACGGGCGAGAAATAGAACTCGGCATAGGCCAGCTGCCAGATCAGGAAGTTGGAGATGCGCTGCTCACCGCTGGTGCGGATACACAGATCCACCTCCGGCAGTTCGCTCAGGCACACTTCCGCCCCGAGACGTGACTCGTCGATGTCCGCGGCCTTGAGCTCGCCGCGCTCGACCTGCTCCGCCAGACGGCGGGCGGCCTCGGCGATATCCCAACGGCCGCCATAATTGGCGCAGATCACCACGTGCATGCCGCGATTGCCGCGCGTCATGTCTTCGGCGCTCTGGATATGCTTTTGAATCGAATTGGAAAAACGACTGCGCTCGCCGATGACCGAGAGTCGGATATCGTGGCGATGAAGCTTCTTGACCTCGCGCTTGAGCGCCAGCAGAAACAGCTCCATCAGCGCACTGACTTCATTGGCCGGGCGCTTCCAGTTCTCACTGGAGAAGGCAAACAGGGTCAGCACTTCCACGCCCTGCTCGGCAGCGCGACGGATGGTACTGCGGACGGTTTCGGCACCGGCGCGATGGCCGCGTATGCCAGCCCAGCCGCGGGACTTCGCCCAGCGGTTGTTGCCGTCCATGATGATCGCCACATGGCGTGGCGTGGAGGGGGAATTCGGTGACGTCATGGGGTCTCGCTACGAGCACCGGATGCCGCCGGCAAACGCCGGCGGCAGACCCGATCAGACCTGCATCAGGTCGGTTTCCTTGTGCTCCAGAGCACTGTCGACTTCCGCCACATACTTGTCGGTCAGCTTCTGGATCTCGTCTTCTCCGCGACGTGCATCGTCTTCGGAGATGTCCTTGTCCTTGAGCAGGCTCTTGATGTCGCCATTGGCGTCACGACGCACATTGCGGAGCGCCACGCGGGCGTTTTCCGCTTCTGCACGCGCCTGCTTGGTGTAACCGCGACGCGTCTCTTCCGTCAGCATCGGCATCGGGACGCGAATCACGTCACCGGCGGTGGACGGGTTGAGACCCAGGTCAGAAGTCATGATGGCCTTCTCGACCTTCGGCACCATGGGCTTTTCCCACGGCACGACAGTCAGGGTGCGCGCATCTTCGGTGGTGATGTTGGCCACCTGATTCAGCGGTACCTGGCTACCATAGTAATCGACCGTCACGGCATCCAGGATGCTGGGATGCGCACGACCCGTACGGATCTTGCCGAAGGCGGCACCGAGGGACTCGATGGTCTTCTTCATGCGTGATTCGGCGTCTTTCTTGATGTCGTTGATCACAGTCTTACCCTCTATCAATCAGCGTGCCTTCCTTGCCACCCACCACCAGGTTGAGCAGCGCGCCTGCCTTGTTCATGTTGAACACCCGCACCGGCATGTCATGGTCACGTACCAGGCAGATGGCGGTCAAATCCATCACGCCAAGCTTCTGGTCCAGCGCATCATCGTAGCTGAGGCTGTCGTACTTCACGGCATCCGGGAACTTGACCGGGTCCTTGTCGTAGACACCATCCACCTTGGTTGCCTTGATGACGGCATCCGCGTCGATCTCGATACCGCGCAGACAGGCAGCGGAATCGGTGGTGAAGAACGGGTTGCCGGTACCGGCGGAGAAGATGACCACATCGCCAGACGTCAGATAACGGATGGCGGTACGGCGATCATAATGTTCTACCACGCCACTCATCGGGATGGCAGACATCACGCGTGAACGGATGTTGGAGCGCTCCAGCGCATCACGCAGCGCCAGACCATTCATCACGGTCGCCAGCATGCCCATATGGTCACCGGTCACACGCTCCATGCCGACTTCCTGCAGGGCTGCGCCACGGAACAGGTTGCCGCCACCGATGACGATGCCGACCTGGACGCCGATGCCCACCAGCTGACCGATTTCCAGCGCCATGCGATCCAGCACCTTGGGGTCGATGCCGAAATCGCCATCGCCCATCAGGGCCTCACCGGAAAGCTTGAGCAGTATGCGCTTGTACTTGGCATTGCGTTCAGCGGAAATGGTGGCCATGCGAATCTCTCCTGATACTGACATACGGGGAACGGGGCGGCCCGAAGGCGGGGGCCAGATACACGATGGCGTGCGACTATGCGCACGCCATCATGAGAAGCGAAAACAGTCAGCCCTTACGCGCGGCTGGCCTGCTCACGGACTTCAGCTGCGAAGTCGACTTCTTCCTTCTCGATACCTTCACCGACTTCCATGCGTACGAAGGATACCACTTCACCACCGGCTGCCTTGACGAACTCGGCGACGGTCTGGTTCGGATCCTTGACGAACGGCTGTTCGGTCAGGCTGTTCTCAGCCAGGTACTTCTTCAGACGACCCTGGGACATCTTCTCGGCGATTTCCGCCGGCTTGCCTGCCATGTCCGGCTGAGCAAGGATGATGGCCTTTTCAGCGTCCATCTGTTCCTGCGGCATGTCGGACGGACGTGCACAGACCGGGTTGACGGCTGCGACGTGCATGGAGACGTCCTTGGCTGCTTCACCAGTACCGCCGTTCAGCAGGGTCAGCGCAGCGATGCGGCCGCCGTGGACGTAGCCACCGACGACGCCGCCAGCCGGCGCTTCGACCAGCTCGGCACGACGAACGGAGATGTTCTCACCGATCTTCTGAACCAGCTGACCACGGGTGTCTTCCAGCTCGCCTTCCATCAGGGAAGCGATGTCGGTGTTCTTGGTAGCGAACACACGATCGGCGATCAGCTGGGTGAAGGCCTTGAAATTGTCATCACGAGCGACGAAGTCGGTCTCGGAGTTGATTTCGACCATCACGCCGTAGCTGGCGTCGTCGGCGACCTTGATGACGATGGCGCCTTCAGCGGCCACGCGGCCAGCTTTCTTGGCGGCCTTCAGGCCGGAGTTCTTGCGCAGGTTCTCGATCGCCAGCTCGATGTCGCCACCGGCTTCGGTAAGAGCCTTCTTGCATTCCATCATGCCGAGCGCAGTACGCTCACGCAGTTCCTTGACCATAGATGCGCTGATAGCTGCCATGGGATGAAACCTCTGTCGTGTCGACGTCTTTGAATACGGGAATTCGGTCACGACCGCTGAACGGTCGCAAATAAGGGGGCCGTGGCCCCCTCATTGCCTGACCTGACTGCCACCTGGCTAGGCCATGCCGCACTTAGTGTAGCGCAGCGTTTGTGACAGTCAGATCAAGCCGCCAGGATCACTCTGCTGCGTCTTCTTCAGAAGCAGTTTCGACGAACTCACCGGCCAGCTCTTCTTCCTTGTTCTTGCCACAGGCGCCTGCAATTGCCTGGACATAGATCTGGATGGCGCGGATGGAGTCATCGTTACCCGGGATGACGTAGTCCACGCCGTCCGGGTTGGAGTTGGTATCGACGACGCCGATGACCGGGATGCCCAGCTTGTTGGCTTCGTTGATCGCGATGCGCTCGTGGTCAACGTCGATCACGAACATTGCGTCCGGCAGGCCGCCCATGTCCTTGATACCGCCGATGGAGCGCTCGAGCTTGTCCTGCTCACGAGTGGCCATCAGGACTTCTTTCTTGGTCAGCTTCGCGAAGGTACCGTCTTCATGCATCTGCTCGATTTCACGCAGGCGCTTGATGGACTGACGGATGGTCTTGAAGTTGGTCAGCATGCCGCCCAACCAGCGATGGTTGACGTACGGCTGGCCAGCCTTGCGAGCTTCTTCCTTGATGATCTTGCCGGCAGCGCGCTTGGTGCCCACGAACATGATCTTGTTGCCATTGGCAGCCATCTTCTCGACCACTGACACGGCTTCGTTCAGCGCCGGCAGGGTGTGCTCGAGGTTGATGATGTGGATCTTGTTGCGAGCGCCGAAGATGAACTTGGACATCTTCGGGTTCCAGTACTTGGTCTGGTGACCGAAGTGTGCGCCTGCCTTGAGCAGATCGCGCATGTTGACTTGCGCCATGTGAATATCTCCTGGATATCGGGTTGGGCCTCCACGTCCCCCATGGATCCGACCGCTTGCGCGGCACCCGGGACCATGTGACGGAACGTGTGTGGATTGGGGTTATGTACGTCAGTCCTTCAATCTCGCCTCGGCCAGGCGCCCGGAGGTGGCCGATCGAGGAGAATTTGCAGGAAAGCGCGCGGCTTTATACCATAGCTCGACCACGATATGAAGTCGCCACTGCCCGACGCGGCATGCGATGCGTCGCGCCATTCCCCCGTCACGCGCGGCCTGGCGGCGTTTCATCCCTCTTATCTCCTGCCTCGAGTCCTCATGAACATTCCCATCAAGACAGCTGAAGAAATCGACAAGATGCGCGTCGCCGGCCGTCTGGCGGCTGAAGTGCTGGAGCTGCTCGACGAGCATGTCCGTCCCGGCGTCACCACGGGCGAGCTCAACCGCATCGCGCACCACCACATCACCGAAGTTCAGGGCTGCATTCCGGCGCCGCTCAACTACCACGGCTTCCCGAAATCGATCTGCACCTCGATCAATCACGTGGTCTGTCACGGCATCCCCGATGACAACAAGAAGCTCAAGAAAGGCGACATCCTCAACATCGACATCACCGTGATCAAGGACGGCTATCACGGCGACACCTCGAAGATGTACATCGTCGGCGAGCCGAGCATCCAGGCCGAGCGTCTGTGCCGCGTCACCCAGGAATGCCTCTATAAAGGCATCGAGCTGGTACGCCCGGGCGTACGCCTGTCAGAAATCGGTCGCGCGATCCAGAAGCATGCCGAAGCGGCAGGCTACAGTGTCGTGCGTGACTTCTGCGGCCACGGCATCGGCGCCGGCTTCCATGAAGACCCGCAGGTGCTGCACTATGACGGCTACGAAGCCCGTGCCGACGCCGAGCTTCTGGAAGGCATGTGCCTGACCATCGAGCCGATGGTCAATGTCGGTGGCTACAAGGTGAAGGTCCTCAAGGACGACTGGACAGCCGTCACCAAGGACAAGAGCCTCTCGGCCCAGTGGGAGCACACCCTGCTGGTCACCGCCACCGGCGTCGAGGTGCTGACACGTCGCACGGAAGAGGACCTCTCCTTCCTCGAGGGTTGATCAAGATGCTCCTGCACCACTATCACTTCGTCGAGCGTGAAGCGCTCTACGATGCCGTCACCTTCGACGGCGAGCTGGCCACGACGAAGACACCCATCCCGCTGTTCAAGCGGGCTCTGGCACAGGTACAGGAGCGTCTCGAGGCTCGCTTCAAGGCGGGCGCCGACATCCGCGACCTCATCCATGGTCGTGCCCGCGCCATCGATCGCCTGCTGGCCATCGCCTGGCAGCGCCAGACCTGGCCGGATGACGGCATCGCCCTGCTCGCCGTGGGCGGCTACGGCCGCGGCGAGCTGCACCCGCATTCCGACATCGACCTGCTGCTGTTGCTGGAGCAGGACGACGACACGCCCTATCGTGAGGCGCTGTCCGACTTCATCACCTTCCTGTGGGACATCGGTCTCGAGATCGGCCAGTCCGTGCGCTCGCTGAGTGACTGCGAGCGTGAGGCACGCGCCGATGTCACCGTGATCACCAACCTGCTGGAATCCCGTGTCATCGCCGGCCCTCAGCGGCTGCGCGAGGCCATGCGCGAACGTCTGGCCACCGACCGTCTGTGGCCGGCCGAAGCCTTCTTCGAGGCCAAGTGGCAGGAGCAGATCGCTCGCCACCACAAGTTCGCCAACACCGAATATCACCTCGAACCCAACATCAAGTCGTCGCCCGGCGGCCTGCGCGATATCCAGATGATCGGCTGGGTCGCCAAGCGCCACTTCGGGGTCGAGCGCTACGACAATCTGGTCGCGCTGGGCTTCATGAATGATGCCGAACTGCGCATTCTCAGCCAGGGCCAGGCCTTCCTGTGGCAGGTGCGCTTCGCGCTGCACATGCTGGCCGGACGCGCCGAGGACCGGCTGCTGTTCGACCACCAGCGCACCATCGCCGAGCTGTTCGGCTTCCGCGACACGCCCGAGCATCTGGCGGTCGAGCAGTTCATGAAGCGCTACTACCGCCACGTCACCGCCCTGGCGGGCCTCAACGACATGCTGCTGCAGCACTTCGACGAGGCCATCCTGCGTCATGACGAGCCGGTCAACATCGTACCGCTCAATCCGCGCTTCGAGATCCGCAGCGGCTACATCAGCCTGCGCGAGGAAGGCGTGTTCCGCCGCCGCCCCGCCGCGCTGCTGGAGCTGTTCCTGCTGATGGCGCAGCACCCGGAGATCGAGGGTGTGCGCGCCGACACCATCCGCGCACTGCGCGATCATCGCCACCAGATCGACGACGCCTTCCGCGACGACGTGCGCCACCAGAGCCTGTTCATGGAGCTGATGCGCTGCGGCGGCAACGTGCCCCGCGTACTCAAGCGCATGGCGCGCTACGGCATCCTCGGCAAGTACCTGCCGGCCTTCGGGCGTGCCGTGGGGCTGATGCAGCACGACCTCTTCCACGTCTACACCGTCGATGCGCATACCCTGCGCCTGCTCAAGGTAGCCCAGGAATTCCGTGCCCCCGATGCCGAGGAGGAATTCCCGGTCGCCGCGACCCTGATCCGCGAGCTGCCCAAGCTGGAGCTGCTGTGGATCGCCGGGCTCTATCACGACATCGGCAAGGGCCGTGGCGGCGACCACTCCGAGATCGGTGCCGAGGAAGTCGAGGACTTCGCGCGCCGTCATGACCTCAGCCCGCGCGACACCCGCACCCTGAGCTGGCTGGTGCGCCACCACCTGCTGATGTCGATGACCGCGCAGAAGCAGGACATCGCCGACCCCGAGATCATCACCCGCTTCGCCGAGATCGTCGGTGACGAGACGCACCTCGATTATCTCTACGTGCTGACGGTGGCCGACATCAACGCCACCAACCCGTCGCTGTGGAACGGCTGGCGTGCGGCATTGCTGCGCCAGCTGCACATGGAGACGCGCCGGGCGCTGCGCCGTGGCCTCGAGCATCCGCCGGAGCGCCACGAGTGGATCACCGAGACCCGTGAGGAAGCGCTGTCCCTGCTGGCCGGCATGGGCACCACCCGCACTGACGCCGAGGCGCTGTGGGCCAGCCTCGGCGACGACTACTTCGTGCGCTATGCCCCCAGCGAGGTGGCCTGGCACACCCAGGGGATCCTCGCGCGCCAGGCAGCCCCGCAGCTCGACGAGCATGGCGAGCCGCTGCCGCTGGTACTGACCAGCGCGCCCACCGAGGAGATGACCGAAGGCGGCACCAAGGTCTTCATCCACACTCGCTCGGTGGACAACCTGTTCGCGGCCACTGCCGCGGCGCTGGAGCAGCTGGGGCTCTCGATCCACGATGCACGCATCGCCACCTCCAGCCACAACTGGACGCTCAACACCTTCATCCTGCTCGACGATGACGGCGAGCCGATCCGCGACGCCGCACGTCTGGCCGATATCCGCACCCATCTGGTCGAAGAGCTGGATGACCCGGACGACTACTCGGTGATCGTCAATCGCCATACGCCGCGCCAGCTCAAGCATTTCCGCATCGCGCCGCGCATCACGCTGAGTCAGGACTACACCAACGGCCGCAGCG
>NZ_CFDJES010000046.1:0-16454 GCF_983723665.1 Cobetia sp.
GGCACCTGGTGCTGCCGGCCATCTCGCTGGCCTCGATCATGCTGCCGCTGTTCATCCGCCTGATTCGTGCCGAGATGATGGAAGTGCTGCAGTCGGACTACATCAAGTTCGCGCGCGCCAAGGGCATCGGCCTCAAGCGTATCTACTTCCTGCACGCACTGAAGAACACCATGCTGCCGGTGATCACCGTCGGCGGCGTGCAGATCGGCACCATGGTCGCCTACACCATACTGACCGAGACCGTCTTCCAGTGGCCGGGCATGGGCCTGATGTTCCTCGAGGCCATCACCCGTTCCGATATCCCGCTGATCGTGGCCTACCTGATGATGGTCGGTGTGATCTTCGTGATCACCAACACCCTCGTCGATCTGATCTACGGACTGGTCAACCCCACCGTCAAGCTTGCGGGGAAACCGGCATGAGCCAATCAAATACCCAATCGAGCAATGCGCCCGTCACCCCGAAGACCAGCTCCATCGTGGTCCCCGGACGTTGGCAGCGTTTCCGTGAGTCCTATCTGGTCTACAGCTTCAAGCGTGACTGGATGGCTCAGGCCTGTCTTCTAGTGTTCATCGCCATGGTGCTCGGGGCCTTCCTCGCGCCGTGGATCGCCCCGGCCGACCCCTATGACCTGGCCAGTATCGACATCATGAACTCGGAACTGCCGCCGGCGTGGATGGCGGGCGGCGATCCGGCCTTCCTGCTGGGCACCGATGCCCAGGGGCGTGATCTTCTCTCCACCATCCTCTACGGCACGCGCGTGTCGCTGTTGATCGGCTTCGGCGCGGTCATCCTGCAGGCACTGCTCGGCGTGACCTTCGGGCTGCTGGCGGGCTACCTGGGCGGGCGTATCGATGCCTTCCTGATGCGCATGGCCGATATCCAGCTGTCGTTCTCGACCCTGATGGTGGCCATCGTGGTGGGCGCCATCATCAAGGCGACCTTCGGCGGCGCCGCCTTCTCGGACTATGCGCTGATCCTGTTGATCCTGATCATCGGGCTGGCGGAATGGCCGCAGTATGCGCGTACCGTCCGCGCCTCGGTGCTGGCGGAGAAGAACAAGGAATACGTCGATGCCGCGCGGGTGATGGGCTTCCGCTCCCGTCGCATCATGTTCCGTCACATCCTGCCCAACACCCTGTCGCCGATCTTCGTCATCTCCACGGTGCAGATCGCCAACGCGATCATCTCGGAGGCGGCGCTGTCCTTCCTCGGTCTCGGCATGCCGGAGACCCAGCCGTCGCTGGGGTCACTGATCAAGTCCGGCTTCGACTACCTGCAATCAGGCAGCTGGTGGATCACGCTGATCCCCGGTGGCGTGCTGATCGTGCTGGTCCTGGTCATCAATCTGCTGGGCGACTGGCTGCGTGATGTCATGAACCCGCGTCTCTACAAGGGCTGAAGCCGAGAGGAGTCAAGACAATGGCACTACTTGAAGTCAACAACCTCGACGTCCGCTTCGCCATGCGAGGCGGTGAGGTGCGCGCCCTGCGCGACGTCAGTTTCACCCTGGAACGCGGTGAGCGTCTGGGGATCGTCGGTGAATCAGGGGCCGGCAAGTCGGTCGCGGCCTTCACCATCCTGAATCTGATCGCCAAGCCCGGCTACATCGCCGGCGGCGAAATCAAGTTCGATGGCGAAGTGCTCAATACCCTCAAGCCCAAGGCGATGCAGTCGATTCGCGGCAACCGCATCTCGATGATCTTCCAGGATCCGATGATGACGCTCAATCCGGTGCTGACCATCGGCGAGCAGATGATCGAGTGCCTGAAGGCGCACCGTCGCATCTCGCGCAAGGATGCGCGCGCCATCGCCCTGCACAAGCTCAATCAGGTCTTCATTCCCTCACCGGAAAAACGCCTCGATCAGTACCCCCATGAGCTGTCCGGCGGCATGCGTCAGCGCATCATCATCGCCATCGCGCTGCTGCTGGACCCGGACATCATCGTCGCCGATGAGCCGACCACCGCGCTGGATGTGACCATCCAGGCCGAGATCATGGAGCTGTTGCTGCTGCTGTGCGAGAAGCACAACGTCGGACTGATCCTGATCACCCACGACCTGGGCGTGGTCAGCCAGGTCACCCAGCGCACCCTGGTGATGTATGCCGGGCGCGTCATCGAACAGGGGCCGACCCGCGAGATCATCAATGATGCTCAGCACCCCTACACCCAAGGGCTGATCAACGCCCTGCCCCAGATGGCCACTCCGGGCAGCCGTCTGAACCAGATTCGTGGCTCGATGCCGACCCTGACCAAGATTCCGGCCGGCTGCGCCTTCAATCCGCGCTGTGATTTCGCGGCGAATATCTGCCTCGAGAAGGTGCCGGCCTTTGCTCATTCCGGCAACTGCAAGGTGGCCTGTCATATGGTCGATGCCATGGTGGCCGGCGAGCGCTGGACCCCGATCATCACCGATGCCAACGGCAATGGCGCCACACCCACTGACAACCACCGCACGGAGGTGAACGCATGAGCGCGGCAATTCTGAAGGACGCTCAGTCCTCCTCCCAGGCCTCCCCCCCTATGGATAGCGCCGAGCTTGGCGAAACCCTGGTGGAAATTCGTGATCTCGAGAAGCGCTTCTCGTTGTCCGGCGACTTTCTCGAACAGCTGACCTTCGAGAAAGGACGCCTGCGTCGCAAGCAGGAATACGTGCACGCCATCAATGGCGTCACACTGGACGTCAAACGCGGTGAGGCGCTGTGCGTGGTCGGGGAATCCGGCTGTGGCAAGTCGACGGTCGCGCGCACGGTGATGGGGCTGCTCAAGCCCAGCGGTGGCGAGGTTCGTTTTGACGGCACCCGCATAGACAATATGGCCCCGCGGGACCTGCTGCCCTACCGCCGTCGCATGCAGATGATCTTCCAGAATCCCTATGCGTCGCTGAACCCGCGCATGACCATCCAGCAGACGCTGGAGGAGCCGCTGCGCTTCCATCAGCCGACGCTCAAGGATGGCGAGGTGCGCGACAAGATCGAGGAGGTGATGCGCTCGGTGGGCATCGACCCGGACTGGGGCAAGCGCTTCGCCCACGAATTCTCCGGCGGCCAGCGTCAGCGTATCTCGATCGCCCGCGCGCTGGCGGTGGACCCGGAATTCATCGTCGCCGATGAGCCGATCTCGGCGCTGGACGTGTCGATCCAGGCGCAGGTGCTCAACCTGATGATGGAGGCGCAGGAGCAACGCAACCTGACGTATCTGTTCATCACCCACGACCTGGCCGTGGTCGAGCACTTCGGCACCCGTGTCGCGGTGATGTATCTGGGCACGCTGTGCGAGCTGGCGGACACCCGTTCACTGTTCGCCCGCCCGCGTCACCCCTACACCCAGGCATTGATGTCGGCGATCCCGCGGCTGCACGATGACAAGCCCAATCACATTCGCCTCGAGGGTGAGGTGCCGACGCCGGTCAATCTGCCTTCGGGCTGTGTCTTCCATGGCCGTTGTCCGCATGCCAATCAGCGTTGCCGCACGGAGATTCCGCGCCTGATCGCCACGGACACCGGTCAGGTCGCCTGCCACGCCGTGGAAGAAGGCCGCATCGACTGATGTGATGGCAGTGACGAAAGTGATGACGGCGATGTGATGGGCGCCATCGATCATTGTGTTTCCGGCCCCAAGCAAGGAAAGACCGCGCAAGGTTGCCATTGTCATCGGCAACCTTGCGTCTTGCGCTCATTGACGATTGCATCTCGCGTTTTGTGTGGGCAAGATTTCGCACATCCGCTACTGACCAACAGGTCAATTGGCGCCATTGCCCACGATGCTTAGAAGAAGATTCAGCGTGGCACCGGGCCCCGATGACGCATCCCCAAGATACTCTGGTGTGACACGTCCGAAGAGATGTGCGCCCGACCTCCTGACATGGCCTGTTCCCAGGCCGACGAGGCACTCCGATTACATGGAAATTCGCTGGCTCGAAGATTTCATCGTTCTGGCTCAGACCCGACATTTCTCGCGGGCGGCCGATGCACAGAATGTCTCTCAGCCCACCTTTTCCCGCCGCATCAAGTTGCTGGAAGAGGAGATGGGCACCACCTTGATCAATCGTCAGACCCTGCCGCTGTCGCTGACTCCCGCCGGAGACGAGTTTCTCCAGCTGTGCGAGCAGATCACCGAGCGCGTGCGCATCACACGCGAACGCCTGCAGGACATGGCCCAGCAGCAAGCCAGCAAGATATCGCTGGGGGCACCGCAGTCTCTGGTGTCCCACTTCCTGCCTGATTGGCTTGATCAGCTTCAGCTGCGTGAACAGGTGCTGCCCTATCTGCGTGCCACCGGCTGGCTGGCGGCCGACTACTTCCACGGGCTGGATCGCGGCGAATGTGATCTGGCGCTGTGCTATTGGCCCCAGGCACGTGTGGACCTGGGCTTTGAGCTGGACAGTTACCAATACCTGGTAGTCGGCGAAGAAACCTTCATCCCGCTGTGCGCGCCCGGCGCGGATGGCAATCCGCGTCATCAGTTGCCGGGCACGCGGCGCAATCCGCTGCCGTTCATCAGCCCGCACCCGCGCGCCGTCGTCGCCACCTCGCTGATGGCGCATCTCGCTCAGGTCCCGATTCAGGCACATCTGGTCACCATGAACGAGAATATCCAGGCGGCCAACATCAAGGCGCTGGTATTGCAGGGCTATGGCATCGGGTGGTTGCCGCAGCGGCTGGCCGCAGAGGAAATCGCCAGCGGCAAGCTGGTGCGTGCTGGTGACCCGCGCTGGGATCTTGGCCTGCATATCCGCCTGTATCGCCCGCGTGTGCCGCGCCACGACAGTGTCAGTGAACTCTGGCACCAGCTGGAAGCAAATTTCTCGTGAGCCATCCGGGCATGAGGGGCGATGGCTCAGCGGCACTCTTCTCTCTCCTTCATCCCCTCATTCTCCACCACACCACGCCATTGACGCTCACTTCTCCATGTCAGGCGTGACGACCGTTTGCAAGGAAACATGATGTCCGACAGCCAGCTCAACGACCCGACCATCACCCACGCCGCGGCACACCGCGCCCATCTGGCGGCGCTGCAAACAGGCTACGAAGTCGCCATGCAGCAGCACGATCTGGACGCCATCGTGCTGCACAGTGGCAAGCCGAAGCGGCATTTCGCCGATGATCAGGATGCAAGCTTCAAGTCGCATGCTCATTTTCTGCATTGGGTGCCGATGGCGGGTCTCAGCGATAGCTGGCTGGTGATTCGTCCGGGCGAGCGTCCGACGCTTTACCTCTATGCCCCCGATGACTTCTGGCATCTGTCACCCAGCCTGCCGACGTCAGACACTGCGCCCTGGGCCGAGCAGTTCGAGATCGTCCATCTGCGCAAGCCGACACTGCCACAGCGTCCCGAGGGCCGCGTGGCGCTGCTCGGCGAGATCGCCGAGCTTCAGCCGCAGGTGGTTAGCGAACTTGAGGCACTGCCCAACCCGGTCGGCCTGGTGCGCCAGCTCGACGAGGGGCGCGTCTGCAAGAGCGAATTCGAGATCGCCTGTCTTAAAGAAGCCAGCCTGCGCGCCGCGCGTGGCCATCTGGCTGCCCGTCGCACTTTCATGGAGGGCGGCGCGGAGCTCGATATCCAGCTGGCCTATCTTGGCGCGTCTCGCCAACGGGAATCGGATGTGCCTTACGGCAACATCGTCGGTCTCAACGCGCATGCCGCGGTTCTGCATTACCAGCATTATGCTTTGCAGGCCCCCGCCGCCCGTCACAGCCTGCTGGTGGATGCCGGCGCCAGCGTGCACGGCTATGCCTCTGACATCACGCGCAGCTGGGCGGGCGACGATGCGCTGCCGCTGTATCGCGCCCTGATCGAGGGTGTGGAGGCGCTGCAGAAGCGTCTGATCGCCAGCCTTGCGCCTGGGGTGGACTACGTCGATCTGCACCTCGAGATGCATCGCGAGCTGGGTGAGCTGCTGCGGGAACTGGGCGTGGTGTCGCTGCCCGCCGAAGATCAGGTTGCACAAGGGATCACGGCAGCCTTCTGCCCGCATGGTCTCGGGCACCTCCTGGGACTGCAGGTCCATGATGTGGCGGGCCGCATACCTGATCACACCACCGGCGATATCCGTCATCCGCCGCAAGGTCACCCGATGCTGCGCCTGACGCGTGTGCTCGAGACCGGCATGGCCATCACCATCGAACCGGGTTGCTACATCATCCCCATGTTGCTGGAGCCGCTGCGCAACGATGCACGCGGTGAGCATATCGACTGGAAGCTGGTCGAGGCTTTGGCACCGCATGGTGGTGTGCGTATCGAGGACAATCTGGTCATTACCGCAGAGGGTGCCCTCAATCTGACACGAAGCCCGGCGACAGGTCTGTAATCAGGCCTGTCACAACACTGTCTGGGGCTCTCGCTGTGACGCTTGTCGTCACATGCCTGTCTTACGCCGCCATGGGCCCTATGCCGATGGCGGCTTTTTTGTCGCGTATCCCGATGCAGCGTATTCGAGCGCTAGGCCAACAATGAGATCCAGGGCGGGCTAGCGCCCTTGGCGTCGATGCGTATGCTGCACTGCGACTAGCGATTGGCGTCGCCAAGTGAAATGATGCCAACGACACCCGTGTAGAAATTCCTGTCAGATCTTGCTGCAGGCCACCGCCATCAAGGGCATGCCCATCACCCGATCACCAACGTCATCGCCCTGGCCTGCCACTGGAGCTACCTCACATGCCGCACTCCATCTTCACGTCAGAGTTTCGCCCTGCCCTTGGCCTGCGCAATCGCCATGTCCAGACCTTGTTGCCCCGCCTTCTGCCCCGCGCGCCCCTGAGTCGTCGCACCGAGATTCTCAATCTTCCCGATGGTGACTTCGTCGAGCTCGCCTGGGTCATCAGTGACGGTCATGAAAAGCGTGAGCGTACGACGGCCTTGAGCGAGGATGCGCCTCTGTTCGTTCTGTTTCATGGACTTGAGGGTGACTTGAGCTCGCCCTACGCCCGTGAGCTGCTCAATGCAGCCGCCCGGATGGGCTGGCGACCGGTGATGATGCATTTCCGTGGCTGCGGGCAATCTCCCAACCGCCTGCCACGCGCCTATCACAGCGGAGATACCGCAGATGCCTATTGGGTGCTCGGCGAGCTGGGGCGACGCTATCCGCACGCCATCAAGGTCGCCTGTGGCGTATCGCTGGGCGCCAACATGCTGCTCAAGCTGGTGGCTGAGCAAGGCGGTGATGGTCTGGACCTGGCTGGCGCGATCGCCATCAGCGCCCCACTGGACCTAGCGGCCAGCGCGGATGTGCTCAATCAGGGCTTCTCGCGCCTTTACCAGCGCCATCTGCTCAAGGGCTTGAAGGCCAAGGTGGCAGCGAAGCTTGCCAATGGCCCACTACCCATCTCGATCGGAGCGCATCAGCTGACCCAGCTCAACAGTTTCTGGGCTTATGACAACGAAGTCACCGCGCCTTTGCATGGCTTCACCTCGGCGAGTGATTACTACACGCGCTCCTCGGCGGGCCGTCTGCTGAGCGAGATCGAACTGCCGACACTGATACTGCAATCGCTGGATGACCCCTTTATGCCACGCGATCTGTTCGCACGCTTCCACCAACCCTCCGAGGCCGTGCGTATCGAGCTCAGTGAGCGCGGTGGGCATGTCGGCTTTGTTGAGTGGCGCCGTGGGCGACTGAGCTCCTGGCTTGCTCGCCGTGTCAGTCAGCAGCTGGAGGCCTGGAGCGGGCTACCCAAGCCGCAAGCACAGGCCGAGGTGCACAGCGAAGCGCACTGAGCTATCTGTACTGAGCTACCTGCATTGAACCAGCTGCATCGAACTGGTGGGGTTGACCGCTACTCAGGCACCAATACGCATTCCCCTCCCTGATTATATCTTGTCCTTGGGGCATTTCTTGCCTCTTTTTGCTTCTTCCACCCTTGCTCGCCTTCCCACCCTCAGATCCGGTGGGAAGTCCTGAGTCTACTCTGACTACTACCGTATGCCCTGTTGGATGGTTGAATTTAGCACATTAAACATGATAACGGTATACATGATGAGTGTTATGGGTGACACGGATCACTGTCACGATTCAGTGAGAATGGTAGACTGCGCGCCCATCCTACGTTCAAGACTCTACTGGCCTGATAATGAACCTGATTTTTCGCCTGGTGCTCGGCATCGTGGCTGGCATACTGCTGGGACAATGGGCTCCCGAATCCCTGGTTCGCGCCTTGCTGACCTTCAAGGTGCTGTTCGGTGAACTGCTGGAATACGCCATTCCGCTGATCATCCTGTTCTTCATCATGAGCGGGATCGCACGCCTCGAGCGCTCCTCGGGCCGTCTGCTGACCATGACCATCGTGCTGGCCTATACCTCGACGACGCTGGCAGGGCTGTTGGCAGGTATCGTCGGGCTGGAGGTCGTGCCGCATATCGTGCAACAGGACCAGCTGCCGGTCAGTCATGCCGTCAAGCACTTGAGCCCCTACTTCACGCTGGATATTCCACCACTGACCGATATCAGCACCGCACTGGTGACGGCCTTCCTGTTCGGTATCGGCATTTCCGCCACCGAGCATGACGGCATGCGTCAGCTGGCCGACGGTGGGCGTGACATCGTCGAGCGCTTCATCGCCAAGGTGTTGATTCCTGCCCTGCCGTTCTATATCGCCGGCCTGTTCTGCGAAATGACGATCGCGGGCACGGTCGCCAATACCCTCAAGAGCTTCGGCATGATCCTGCTGCTGGCGCTGACCTTGCATTGGCTGTGGCTGAGCTTGCTCTACGTCACCAGCGGCACCAGCACCGGTCGCTCGCCCATGAAGGCGCTGGCCCACATGCTGCCCGCCTACTTCACCGCCGCCGGTACCATGTCTTCCGCGGCCACGATTCCGGTTACCGTGCGCCAGATGCACCTCAATCACATCTCGCCGTCCGTGGCGAGCTTTGCGGTGCCGTTGCTGGCCACCATCCACATGTGCGGCAGTGCCATCACCTTGACCGTATGCGCCATTGGCGTGATGCTGGTCACTCCCTCCCTGGCAACGCCCGAGCTCACCACCCTGCTGCCGTTCATCGCCGCGCTGGGGGTTACAATCATTGCCGCGCCCGGCTCGCCCGGCGGGGCCGCGATGACCTCGGTGGGCGTATTGCAGAGCCTGCTGGGCTTCGACGCCGCCGCCGTCGGCTTGATGATGGCGCTGTATCTGGCGCAGGACAGCTTCGGTACGGCGTGCAATGTCACCGGCGATGGCGCCCTGGTGCAGTGGATCGATCGCTTTGCGGAAGCCGAGCAGGACCGACAGCGATACCGCTGACACTGTGCCTCGCTGCTCATGACCGACAGCGTTTTCTGACAAAAGCTGTTCCTGACCAAAAGCTGCTCCAGACAGAAAAGCCTCATGGCGACCGTGAACTTCGCGGCGACCATGAGGCTTTCGTGTTTCTCAGCGGTAATCTTTCAGCACAGTCTCATGGCAGCCATATCCTGCCTGCCTGCCATTACATCAGTACCAGGCTGTCAGCCGATGGGACAGCTGATTCCCGTGCCTTTCAGACCGCAGTAGCCGCCCGGATTCTTGGCCAGATACTGCTGGTGATATTCCTCGGCGTAGTAGAACTCGCGCAGCGGTGCCACCTCTGTGGTGATACGGCCGAGACCCGACTGGTCCAGCGCCTGCTGGTAGTCGGCCATGCTCTTCTCGACGATGGCGCGCTGGTCTTCGCGGGTGTAATAGATCGCGCTGCGGTACTGATTACCGATGTCATTGCCCTGACGCATGCCCTGTGTCGGGTCATGGGCCTCGAAGCTGGCCCGCAGGATCTCCGGCAACCCGATCACCGTCGGATCAAAGATCACACGCACGACCTCGGTGTGGCCTGTCTTGCCGGTGCAGGTCTCTTCATAGGTTGGGTTCGGTGTATGGCCACCGGCATAACCGACCGCCGTCACCTTGACGCCCGGCAGCTGCCAGAAGAGGCGCTCGGCTCCCCAGAAGCAGCCCAGCCCCAGCACGATCTCCTCACACTCACTGTCGAAGGGCGGTACAATCGAGCGGCCATTGACGTGATGAACGCCGCTGATGCGTACCGCTTCACTGCGCCCTGGCAAGCTGTCCTGCGCTGAAGGAATGGTCTGCTTATCTTCCGTTATCCACATGGCGGACTCTCTCCTGTGTCGCGTCGTGCAATCGTGTATAGGTTCAATGATGTCATCTCTGCCCCCCAATATCTGCCCCTGCCAGCCCAATAGTACTGAGGCGCGACGCTACGTCGATTGCTGTCAGCCGATTCATGCTGACATCACCCGCGCCGAACGCCCCGAGCAATTGATGCGCGCCCGCTACAGTGCCTTCTGCCTGTCGCTGAGCGATTTCCTGATCGACAGCTGGGACCCGGCCCATTGCCCGGCACGCGCCGATCTCGAAGGTGCTGGCCCCCTGTGGCTGGCATTGGAGATTCTGGACAGCGGACAAGACGCCGATACCGGCATGGTACGCTTTCATGCCACCTTCTTCGAGCAGGGAAAGTTCCAGCAATTGCAGGAACTTAGCCGCTTTCATCACGATGGCCATCACTGGCGTTATGTCGACGGTGATGCCGAGTGGCAGACACTGACGCCGGGGCGCAACAGCCTGTGTCCCTGTGGCAGCGGCAAGAAGATCAAGCGTTGCTGCACTGCGTGACCGTCAGCGTCTTGTGCTGACGCGCGTGCGCTTGAGCTCTCGAGCATAAGCGAAACTAGCACCTCTGAAATGCCCCCTCCATAACGAGACAGCCCCCACCGAACCTGTCGATGGGGGCTGAACCTGTGGCAATCAATTGGCCTGACGTGTCATCTGTCCTTGCCGACTCTGGGCGCCAGCTCGCTGCGGCCCAGCGAGAAGCTGTAGAGCAGGTCCACGGCCTGCGCCGTGCCGGACACCGCTTCGGCATACAGGTTGCGGAACAGCTTGTAGCGCAGCGTCAGCTCCGCGATCGGCGAGAACAGCCCGACGCCGTAGCTGAGCTTCAGGTCCGGAGCGATATAGCCACTGACCACCACCTGGCTGTCATCCCCGCTGCCAGAGCTGTCCAGGCTCAGGTCACGCACGCCGAAGGTTTCCCCGATCTGGCCGACCACCTGGCCACTTTGCGCCAGTGACATGCCGATCAAGGCGGACGTGACCGCACTGTCACTGCTGGTGTCGCTGTCCAGGCCTTCACCGCGCAGCAGATAACTCAGTGCCGAGGACTCATCCATCGACGGGTCCGAGAAGATCTCGACGCTGGGTGACGAGGCAAGTCCCGTCACACGCACCCCTGCGGTCACGTCGTCCTCAGTGTTGTCAGGATCACGGATCGCCTCGATATTCAGACGCGGGCTCGAGGGCGGTCCGGCCAGCAAGACCTGCCCCTTGCTGATCTGCAGGTCCTGCCCGAAGCTCTTGTAGGTTCCGTCGACCAGATTGACCTCACCGAAGACCTGCACGCCGCCCTTGGACTGGCGCACATCGAGATCGCCTCTGAGCTTGGTCTTGAGCCCCATCGCCTCCAGGCGCGCATCCGGCCCGATATGGATGCCGATACGCACATCCAGCGCCATGCCGGCTTCGTTGAGCGCCTTGGCGGTATCGCTGCCATCGGCAAGCTCGGCCGGGTTGGAGGTGTCCTCATCACTGGGACGCTCGATGATGATGGTGTCACTGGAGGGTGACACGGCAGACGGCGGCACCTGGTCCACTTCGATGCGTGTCCACGGCACCTTGACGTCCCCCCGCAGCTTGAGCAGCGTGGGGCTGGCATTGATCTCGAGATCCGGCGCGACGCGCATGCGGCCGATCCCGGCGATATGCAGCTCGAGTGGATTCTTCGCGCCGTCGAGGTTCAATGACGCCGTCCAGTCCTCAAGCGTCGGCCACGCCGCCTCGCCATCGATGCCCCAGCGCGCATCATTGCCCACCAGATAGCCATCGATATCGGCACTGTTGCCATCGAAGTCGACGGTGAACTGGGCATCCGACAGCGACACCGGCAGGCCTTCGCCCTGCACCTTGACGCCGGTCAGCGCGATCGGCCCGGTCATCGACGGCAGGCTCAGGTTGCCGCCGACCTCGACGTCACCCGCCAGCTTGCCTTCCAGCTGGGTCATGCCCGCCACCAGCGGACGATACGGCGAGAGGTCGATGTCGCGGATGGCCAGCGAGCCATCCAGCTGGCCTGCGCCCGCCGGGTCGAGGACCGACACGGTGAGACCGATGCCGCCAGCGCTGTCGAGGCGAATCTGGGTATCGAGATCGGCCTTGTCGGGCGTGGCTTCCAACGCCAGTTGCAGGGTGGTCTCCGGCAGAGACCAGGCATTGCCGTCGGCGTCTTCGCCGGCCAGCGTCAACTTGCCCGCCAGCTCCGCGTCAGCATTCCAGCGTTGGCCACCCTGCTTCCAGCTTGCCGTGATCTTGCCGCCCGTGGCACCGCCGATGGTCCAGCTCTCCGGCATGGCGCTCTGGGCCATGTCCAGCGGAATCCCCTCGAGAGTCACCATGGCCTGGCCGTCATTGCCCGCGCTCAAGGGCTCGGCGACACAGATCTGGCCACCCTGTTCACGACTCAGGCAGAACGGCTGCACCAGCACGCTGCCCTTGGCGAGATTGGCATCGAAGCTCGCCGGCGTGTCGAAGTTGAAGTCCCCGAAGTCGGTATTCGCCGTCAGCGGAGACAGCGCACCACGATAATGCTCACGCGCCTTGTCGAGCCCACCCTTGAGGGTCAGCCCCAGACGAGAAAGCGGCATCTCACCGGCCATCTCGGTATCGAACTGCAGGGTGTGATCGCTCAGGAAGCCTCCCAGCGTCAGCGCGACTGTCGCGATCTGCTGTCCGCCAGCTCTGACATCATCGGCATTCAGGGCGATATCCAGTGCCGGGTCATCAATCCCCCGCTTGCGAGCATCGACCCCGGCTGACAGCGCCATGTCGGAGATACGGTTCTCACCGATCTGCAGGCGCCGTGCGGTGAAGTTGCTCGCCAGCTGAGGCTTGTCGAGCGTGCCCGAGGCATCGATCTTGCCCTTGAGCTCACCCGCGATATCCGGCATCAGGGTCGAGAGCGCCGGGAAATCGATGTTGGCCGCCAGGGTGATGGTCTTGGCAATCTTGCCATTGGCGCTCAGACGGTTCTGGCCCTGACGCAGCTCCAGCGCGTTGACGTCCCACTGCATGTCGGCATTGCCTGAAAGCTTGCCGGTCAGCGTGAGCGGACGCTCGAGCAAGGTGCCATGGATATCCAGCTTGCTGACATCGACGGCCCACGGTCCTTGCTGCGGCTGTTGGAAGCTGGCCACGAGATTGCCACTCAGCTCACCACGCACGGCTTTCTGACCGCCCCCGGTCGGGGCCGGCAGCAAGTCTTCGGGATGCAGCTTGTCGAGGGCCAGCTCGGCGGCGACCCTAATACCTTCCTGCCAGTGAATCTCGCCACGGGTGGTGGCGGAGCCACGCTTGAGGGCGATCTTGAGCGGCTGCCAGCGGTAATGCGCGAGATCGCCGTCGCCTGCCAATGACAAGGTAGCGCGCGGAATGTCACGCCCCTCGATGATGGCATCCAGCGTGGTCGTATACCCCGACAGTGAGCCCTTGGCGACCAGCGCCAGATTCTCGACGCTATAGTCAGGCGTGAAGGAGGCAGCGGCAGCGGTGCCAGACGTATTCTTGCCATCCTTGGCTTGGGTCGCTGTCTGAGCGCCTTTCTGCGCATCAGCGGAGGTGTCATCAGAGGCATCAGTGACGGCAGCAAAGGGCCAGGTGATCCGCTCGGAGCTCAGGCGCGCCTCGAAGGGCAGATCGCTGTCCAGTACATCCGCGCTGGCCACGAGCTCAGCGGCAAGTGGGCCGTCGGCCTTGAGAGAGGCTTCAAGATCCGCCAGCGAGCCTTCCAGAGACAGGCGCAGCTTTTCATGACGCACGGGGTCAATCAGGGCCTCGGCATTGAGCGTGGCGCTCAGGGGATACTCGTCCTTCAAGGTGACCTGCACCACGAGATCGGCGTTCACGTCGCGGGAGTCGACCTCGAGACGCGAGAGCGTGATGTCATGCCCTTCCGCCTTGAGCGCCAGCGACAGGCGGCTGACCTCATACGGGCTTGGCCCCTCGAGTGCAAAGTCTTCGATGGCGAGGTCGGGAACCTCGATGGTCAGCGGAATATAGACTTCCGGCAAGGCGAGGCGTCCGGCCTGTGCTGTCTGATCCGTGGTTTTAGCGGCAGTCTTGCCAGACACTTCTGCGGCGTCATCCGTGATGGCCTTGGCGGCGCTCTCAGCTTGAGGCGCCACGACCTGAGTGTGGACCACTGCGCTCGCCGCTTGCTGAGCCTCAGGCGTGATGCTCACACCCTCGAGACTGACGGCATCTGACGTCGTTTGAGCCGCGGTGGCATCGGCCGGAATAAAACGACTGGTGATCAGGCGTGTCTCGCCCAGCGTCAGCGTACTCACTGACAGCGCGGCCGAGGTATGGAAGTGATCGAAGGTGACGCGACTGCCATCCGCCAGCGCCAGGGCGAAGTCATCAATGGCGACCTTGCGCACCTCGATGGGAATCGGCACCACGATGGGCACGTTGAGACTCTCACCGCTCTCCGGTTCCGGCTGGTTACTGGCACCGCTATCGCTCAGGGTGATCGCGAGACCACTGGACTCCAGCGACTCGAGACACAGCTTGCCCTTGAGCAGGCAGTCCTCGCCCCAGGCCAGCGACAGCGAGTCGGCATTGACGGCCAGCCCCGGCAGGTCCAGCGAGACGTCCTTGAGCGACAGTGCTTCCAGCGGTGAGCCGGAGGCCTGGGAGTAATCGATGAAGCCACGCGAGCGCGCCTGATCGAGCACCAGCCCGGTGCCCCACGGGGACAGCACGCCCCCGACCAGCAGCATCGTCAGCCCGATCAGGAACACGAGCAGCCATATCAGCAACCGGATGACCAGGCCGCCCCGACGTACATAGGGATTAGACAATTCCAACATCTCCATATCTTTTTTATCAGCTCACCCGCTCAGCTGATGGTCCTTTGCTGGCGCTTGATCCGCACGACACTCGCTCAAGAGACGCGAGCCGCTCAGAATTCCGGCCCGATCGAGAAGTGAATACGGTAATCGTTGTCATCGTCATCGAAGGGATGGGCGATATCGAGACGAATCGGCCCCACCGGCGAGATCCAGCGAATCCCCATGCCGGCCGCCGTCTTTAGCTCGAGTGCGTCCCAGCCATTGAAGGCGTTACCGGCGTCGTAGAAGGTCGCGCCCCACCAGTCGCCGGTCAGACGGTAATCGTATTCCAGGCTGCTGGTGAGCAACGAGCTACCGCCTTCCAGATCGCCGTCATCATCTTCCGGGGCGAGTGTCTCGTAGGAATAGCCACGCACACTGTTGTCGCCCCCGGTGAAGAAGCGCATCGAGGGTGGCATGTCATCAAAGTTGTCGGTATCGACGTGCCCGACGCCCATGCGCGCCACGAAACGATGGTTGTCGCCGATGGAGCGTATCCAGTTGGTGTTGAACTGGGAGCGCAGGAAGGTCACGTCCGAGCCCCACATCTGATCGCCGTATTCGAAGGTCAGCTGTTGGCGGTCGCCCCACATCGGGAAGGTCTTGGGGCGCGTGCGGGTACGGTTCCAGCTCACGCCGGGATACAGCAGCAGCACGGCTCCGGATTCATCCGCCTGGGTGTAGTCCTCATAGGTGGAACCGAAGAACACGCGCTGGGTCCAGCCATTGTCGAACTTCCACTCGCGGGTGAAGCGCACGGTGGTCTCGAGACTCTCGGTATCTTCATCATCGGTGTTCGACATCCCGTACTCGAGGACATAGCTATCCTTGAGCGGGTCTTCGAGCGGCATGCGGTATTCGCCCTCGAAGGTCTGTTCCGGCGAGGACAGGAACAGGCTGTTGGTCAGGCTATGGCCATAGCGATTGACCCACGGCATCTCCCAGCTGAACTGCAGGCGTGGCCCGACATCCGTCGCGTAGCCGATACCGGTCTCGAACTTGTGACGGTCAGCGGGAATCAGGCTGATGTCCACGGGAATGATGGGGCCGTTGGCCGTCTTGACCGCGGCCTCCAGCGCATCGCCCGTCAGCACCGGCGTGTCGTTGCCGGCGGCTTCGGTAGTGCCAGCCACATCGGAGTCAGCGTCATCAGCCTCCACGGCGGCCTGCGCAGCAGAGACCGTCGTGTCCGAGCGGGACGAGGCGTCAGCGCGGCGGCTCTCATCCCCCGTCTGCTCGCCCTCAGTACCCTCAACTTCAGCTCTCTCGACATCGGCAAGCCATGAGCCCTCATAGCCCTGTGCCTCGGCATAGGGTGTCTTGATCTCGCTGTCGGGGCTGGTGGTCTTGAGTTCGGCGCCCGGATTGAGCTGTGGCTTGATTGCGGCCGAGCGGAACCAGCCGGCTTCACTCAGCCGCTGGTTGAACTGGGTCAACTTGCCGGCTTCGTAATAATCGCCAATCTCGAACGGCTGCATGGCCTTGACGCGATCCAGCTCTATCTGACTGTTGAGATA
>NZ_CFDJES010000046.1:16554-21368 GCF_983723665.1 Cobetia sp.
TCTCGAACGGCTGCATGGCCTTGACGCGATCCAGCTCTATCTGACTGTTGAGATAGGTGATATCGCCGAAGCGGTAGCGCTGACCGCTCTGCATGACCAGATAGATGCGTGCCGAGTGCAACCAAGGGCGTACCTCGATGCGTTGCTGGGAGAAGGAGGTGTCGAAATAGCCGCGTTCGAGGCTGAGCGACGTCAGGGTCGACTTGAGGCTGTCATAGCGTGAGTGACGCAGCACATCGCCTTCCTCGAGGTCGGCGTCGGCCAGTACCTTCTTCATGACCTTGTCGCGCGCGGCGTCGCCTTCGAGCCGCAGCTCCAGCGTCTCGATGGTGACCGGCTCACCGGCATCCACCGTCACGACCACATCATCGCCGCCCAACAGCCCCTTCTCGGGATAGCTGAGCGTGATCTGGGCATCGTAGTAACCGAAGGCCTGCAGCGCTTCCTGGGTGCGCCGGATGATCTCATCCTCATAGCGCTCGGCCGGTGCATCGCCCTCAAGCCTCATCCCGGCCAGGAAGTTGACCACATTGGTCGCCGTCGCGCCCTTGACGCCCTTGACGGCAGCATCGATCGCCAGCGCCTGCGGTGCAAAGCACAGGCCGCCACACACGATCAGCGGCGTCAGATAGCGATGCGGCAAACCGCGCGTCCCGGTCGCTCGAGCAGACTCTTTGTTGTCGCCACTCATGATTCGTCCTTTGTTGAGTGCTGGTGGAAAGCACTGTCCATCGTTCCCATTCATCATGTCGTGCGGCGCTCGGTCATCACGGGGCGTGTCACATGGCCCGCCAGTGGCGGACCACGCCATATCTCATTGCTTATATCCCTGCGGAGCCAGCTCAGCGACGTTCCAGTCGACTGACGCGCTGCTCAAGCTCAGATACCTGGCCCAGCAGCGACGCGACACGGCCACTCAGCTGACGGCGGCTGGCATCCAGCGAGCGCAACTGCTCTCGCGTGTCCTCTGACACCCCCTGTGAGCTGGCTTCCAGGCCGGCACTGAGCGCTGTCTGCTGACGGCGCAGCTCACCCAGCTGGGAGTCCAGTGAGCGTTGCGCAGTCTCAAGCGCTGTCAGCTCGTCAAGCGGCGCGAAACGGCCCTTGAGCTTGCTGGCCAGTTCATCGCCATCGGCGGCGGCTGCAGGCTCCGGCAGTGTCTTCAGCGTCTCGCTCAGTTGCTGCTGCGATTGCTGCAGGGAACGCGTCTGGGTCTGTTGCGTGGCCAGGTCCGTCTTGAGTGCCGTGAGGCGAGTCTCGAGCGAGGCCAACTGCTCGGCGCTAACGCTTTCAATATTGTTCTCAACATCGCTTTCAATATCGCTCTGCAAGCTCTCGATGCGGGCAGCCAGCGTGTCCAGGGTGCTGGAGGTCTTGTCCACCAGCGGCTCGAGGTGCTCAAGCGTGGCCGACTGGGCGTCCAGACGCGCGCCCAGCGCTGCACGGCCATCACGGCTGAGGGATTCCAGTGCCGCCATCGAGCCTTGCAGCGCCGTGATGAGGGTCGCGTGATTGTCATCTGTCTGGGCAAGCGTCGTGACGCGACCATCCAGGCGATCAAGCGCCTCGTCCATGGCGGTCAGACGCTCTTGAGCGCCATCCGCGTCCTTCGCCACCTTCCCTTCCAGTGTCTCGAGGCGCGCGACGGCCTCACTGGACAGGGACGCCTTGTCCTTCTGCAGGGTGGTCAGCGCCGGCACGACAGTGTCATTCAACTGGTTGTCCAGGACGCTGAGTTGCTCACCCAGTGCATCACGCAGTTCGCTCAGGCGCTCATCGCCCTGCTGCTCAAGCTGGGCCACGGAATGTTCGAGCTGGCTGACACGTGCGCCGAGCTGATCGCGTTGATCGCCCCCGAGGGTCTGCAGGTCATGCAGCTGCCACTGTTGCCAGCCCACCACGCCCCCCAGGGCGAGGAGGCAAAGCCACGCTGGCCAGCGTCTGGGCGCGGGGGGACGAGTGTGATGCACACCAAGCGCATCGTCGGGACGCGCGACCAGCGCATCGTCCGGTGAGTCATTGAGAGACGGTTCAGCGTTGTGCGGCCGCATTCTGGCTCCAGGTCCGGCAAACGATCAGCAGCGAAAGGTTCAGCGCAGCATCTTCAGGGCGGCGCAAGACGACCGGAAGTGCGCTTTTTCGCCTTGCTGTATAAAAATACAGTAACGCAGGCTCTGCAAAAGATAAGTCACGGTTCACGTACAGGAAATCGAGTCTAACAGCTGACCTCGGTCATCTCATCAGGTTCCCGCCACGGCCTGTCATCCTGGGCAGAGTGGCAGGAATGTGACAAAAGCCTGGCAATGAACGTAAGCCTTGCAAGAGGCTTGAGAGGATCCCGCGGTCAGTGCCCACCAGCGTTGGCCTGTCGGTGTCTGGGTGCTATAGTGCCAGACACTGCGATACGCGCAGCCTCTGTCTTCGTAGCTATCTGGATTCACAAGGTTTTTCACGCTGATTGCACATTTCATGCGCGTAGCCACGGCATGAAGGATGCACGGCGAGTCATGCACTTTCGCCCTTGCCCGCTGCCTGAGCGGGTGGCCAGTTTCAGGGCCGGGAGTGATGCTGGTCGCGGAGCTTGAGTCTGTGCTTGTCTGCCCCTCTTCCATCACGCGATGGCAGGTCAGGCATTGAAATACTCAGCCCCAAGCCCCACGAAGGCAGAGTACGACCCAATTGGTGAGGAAAAGGAGCTGATCCCCATGGCATTTGAACTTCCAGCACTGCCGTACGAAAAGAACGCACTCGAGCCGACCATCTCTGCCGAGACCCTTGAGTACCATTACGGCAAGCATCACCAAGCCTACGTCACCAAGCTGAACAG
The DNA here is from genome assembly GCF_983723665.1 of Cobetia sp. Taxonomy (NCBI): domain Bacteria; kingdom Pseudomonadati; phylum Pseudomonadota; class Gammaproteobacteria; order Oceanospirillales; family Halomonadaceae; genus Cobetia; species Cobetia sp. Next base: position 19,382 of record NZ_CFDJES010000046.1, read on the forward strand.
CATGGTCGAAGGCACTGCTGACGCAGAAAAATCTCTCGAAGAGATCATCCAGAGCGCCCAGGGTGGTCTGTTCAACCAGGCAGCTCAGGTGTGGAACCACACCTTCTACTGGCACTGCCTGTCCCCGAATGGTGGTGGCGAGCCGTCCGGCCCGCTGGCAGACGCCATCGTGGCCAAGTGGGGCTCCGTTGCTGATTTCAAGGAAGCCTTCAACACTTCCGCTGCTGGCAACTTCGGTTCCGGTTGGACCTGGCTGGTCAAGAACGCCCAGGGCGAGCTGGAAATCGTCAACACTGACGACGCTGACACCCCGATCGCCAAGTCTGGTCAGACTCCGCTGCTGACCGTCGACGTCTGGGAGCACGCCTACTACGTCGACTACCGCAATGCCCGTCCGAAGTACCTGGAAAGCATCTGGAACATCATCAACTGGGAATTCGCTGCACAGAACTTCGCAGCCTGAGCTTTTCCAGATTGAGTTTGGCTAGACCGAGCTTAGCTAGCCTCAGGAGGCCGAGTCGTTTACCGCTCGAGACTCCAGCTGAGCCAAGGCATCCGACGTCACCCTGATATGACGCCTGGTCGCCCTGCTCTGAAAACCCCGCCACCTGGCGGGGTTTTTTTCGTTCAAGACAACGTCACCCAGCCGCGAGCCTGCAAGGCTTGGCTACGGTGTATGCACCACCAGGAGAAGTATCTCGTCTATCGACTTGCAAATGACGGCGGTGCCCCTATCTAATGATGTAGAAGTAGAACGTACGCTCTACCTCGTTGCGTACCCTTGATCGCTCACAGGGATTCGACGACAAGAGACTCGACGACATTGTTGGCACACACTGCTTGAAATGCATTCTTTGACTGCTTGAAATACATTCTTTGAAGAAAAGGGATTACCGATGCCCACTGACACCTCGACCTCCTCACTGCCCGACTCCATGCTAGCGATCGTGACCACCGGCCATGGGGGTTATGAATGCCTCGAGACACAGCAGCGCCCGGTGCCGACACCCGGTGAAGGCGAGGTGCTGATCAAGGTGCTGGCGGCTGGCATGAACAACACCGAGATCAATACGCGTCTGGGCTGGTATTCCTCCACGATCACTACCGCGACCCAAAAGGCCAGCAGCGTGCATGACAACGCGGACGCAGATGCGGCGACCGACAAGCCGGCGCCGCCGGAAGGTGGCTGGAAGGGAGAGACGCCCTTCCCCCTGATACAGGGCACGGATTGCTGTGGCGAGGTGGTGGCATTGGGCCCGAATGCGGATGCCAGCCTGCTGGGCAAGCGCGTGCTGGTACGCTCCTGCATGCGCAGCGAGGGCTGGGACTCACTGGAAAATGAATGGATGGGCTCGGACTTCGACGGCGCCTTCGCGCAATTCGTCAGCGTGCGTGCCAGTGAAGTGTTCGCGGTGGACTGTGACTGGAGCGATGTCGAGCTTGGCTCCCTGCCCTGTGCCTACGGCACGGCGGAGAACATGCTCGAACAGGCAGAGCTCAAGGCGGGCGAGCGTGTGCTGATTCTGGGCGCCTCGGGCGGGGTCGGTTCCGCTGCGCTGCAGCTGGCCAAGCGCCGCGGCGCGACGGTGTATGCCGTGGCGGGCGTCGCCAAGCATGAGGCTCTTGCAGACCTTGGCGCCGACAGACTTCTGGACCGCAAGGCCGATCTGCTCGAGCTGCTGGGCCACGAAAGCGTCGACCTGGTGGTCGACAATGTCGCGGGCGACAACTTCCCGGTCATGATGAAGTTGCTCGCGCGTGGCGGTCGTCTGGTGACCACCGGCGCCATCGCCGGCCCGATGGTGACGCTGGACCTACGCGATCTTTACCTGAAGAACCTGCGCCTGCTCGGCACCACTGCCTGGTGTGAAGCCACCTTCCCCAATCTGATCCGCTATGTGGAGCAAGGCGAGATTCGCCCGCTGATCGCGGCCAGCTTCCCGTTGACCGAGATCGTCACTGCCCAACAGCAGTTTCTGAGCAAGGG
>NZ_CFDJES010000046.1:21468-23291 GCF_983723665.1 Cobetia sp.
TCACCATCGAAGTGCTGCCACAGCTTGCGGAACAGCGTCTCCTTCTTGGCCTCGTTGATGTCGAGCACATGCTCGAGCAACATCGATTCACGCCCTGTCTGGTGCTGGACATCGGCCAGACGCATCAGATCACGCGAGAAGTTCGGACCACCGAACCCACAGCCCGGATAGAGATAGCCGAAGCCGATACGCGGGTCGGCGCCCATGCCCTGACGCACATATTCCACATCGACACCGAGGGAGTCGGACAGACCCGCCACTTCGTTCATGTAGCTGATACGCGTCGCGAGCATGCCGTTGATGGCCAACTTGGTCAGTTCGGCGGCGCGGCGCGGCATGATCTGGAAGACATCTTCACGCCGGTTGAAGGCACGCAGCAGCTCCTGCACCCGCAGGGTGGCAGGTTCCGCTTCGCTGCCCAGCAACCAACGGGCCGGACGCTCGAAGGTGGCCAGTGAACGGCCCTCCTCCAGCATGTCCGGCAAGGCGACGGCGTACTGGTCGTCACGCGGCAGCAACGCCTCGAAACGCTCGGTCGTGCCCACCGGGAAGGTCGAGTTGTTGACCAGCACCAGCGGCTCATCCAGGGTCGCCACCAGCTGCTCGACACGGCTCAGCGCGCTTTCGCGCTGGTCCGGCGAGACGGCGATCCAGTGGATATCGATGCGCCGCAGTGACTCGAGGTCCTCGATGAGAGTGAGATCGCCCCGCTCCCGATGGCGATCAAGACGTTCGCGCAGGCCTGGCTCACTGTTCAACCAGTCGACGCGTTCCAGGGCAGCCCAGTCCATGTCCTCATGTGGCCACCACCAGACACGGTGACCCACGCTCGCCAGAGCGGCGCTGGCCGTTGCCGCCGCCAGTTCGCTTCCGTGCACCAGCACCTGCATGGCTTATTTCTCCTGGTAGCGAGTCAGCAGCTCGCGGAAGCCTTCACCGAAGGTCGGGTGACGCTTGGCGAAGGAAAGAGTCGCTTCAAGATAGCCCAGCTGGTGGCCGCAATCGTAGGTATCACCGGCCATGCGGTAGGCCGCGACGGCCTTGTCGTCACGCAGGGTGTCGATGGCATCGGTCAGCTGGATCTCACCACCCGCGCCCGGCGGAGTGTTCTCCAGAAGCTCGAAGATACGGCCCGGCAACAGATAACGGCCGATGACCGCCAGGGTCGACGGCTCGGTGCCCGGGGCCGGCTTTTCGACCATGCCATTGATCAGGGCGGACTTGCCGGCTTCCGGCGTGTCACCGTCGATCGCGACGATACCGTACTTGTAGGCCATGTCCTGCGGGACATTCTCGACCATGATCTGGGCGGCGTTGGTGGCTTCGTAGGCCTCCATCATGCGCGCCAGGTCATTCTTCTCGAGCCCTTCGCCATCGACCAGCACGTCCGGCAGCATGACGATGAACGGCTCATCACCGACGATCGGCTTGGCACACAGCACGGCGTGGCCCAGGCCCAGCGGCTCCGGCTGGCGCACGCTGATGATCTTGACGTCATCCGGAATGATGTTACGCAGCTGTTCGAGCAGCTCGAGCTTGCCCTTGGCTTCCAGGGTGGTTTCCAGCTCGAAGTGCTTGTCGAAGTGGTTCTCGATGGCATTCTTGCTGGAATGGGTGACCAGCACGATTTCCTTGATACCGGCTGCGACCGCTTCTTCCACCACATATTGGATCACCGGCTTGTCGACGATGGTGATCATTTCCTTGGGGATGGCCTTGGAGGCCGGGAGGCAACGTGTGCCGAGACCGGCAACAGGCAGAACAGCCTTGCGTATCATGTAGCGTCTTCCTTGTGTCTATGTCGTGGTGAAGCCCGTCGAAGG
>NZ_CFDJES010000047.1:0-15611 GCF_983723665.1 Cobetia sp.
CGTACTTTACGCACGAACCGCCGTGAGGGCAAGGGCTTTTTCAAGAGATTGTCATCAGGGTGTCATGCATCTCGAACACCTCCCATCACCTTGGTGCCGATGCTCTATCGACCAGACCGAGAATCGATTGATAGCTGAGTCCGGAGTGCTCACTCAGCCCTATCTCGCAGGTGCGCGAATTGGAAACCCCGTAGTCGCAATCGGCCACTACCTCCTTCAGTCCCTTCAATGCCGAGGCATTGAGCTCCGGTGTACTGAAGCCCTTGTCGCCGGCGAAGCCGCAGCAGGTGATCTCTTCCGGCACGACGACTTCACTGGCGCACTGCCGCGCCAGCGCCACGAACTGCTCTGCCAGCCCCATGCGGACACTGGAGCAGGTGACATGCACCGCGACTCTCGCCTTGAGCGGTGTGATCGAGAGATAGGGCAATAGATAGTCGAGTACCAGCTGCACCGGCTCGACCAGAGTCAGCGACACCTCGAGATGCTCGCCCGCATAGGCCTGAGCCTGTGCCAGGCACGGACTGGTATCACAGAAGATCGGCAGCCGTCCGCCGTCACTCGCCTCCACCAGCGCCGTTGCCAACTCGGCGGCCTTGGCATCTCCCGCCTCGAACTGCCCCTTGGACTGGAAGGCCATGCCACAGCACAGCGCCTCCAGACCTTTCGGCAGCACGACCTCGAAGCCGGCCTTGTCCATCAAGGCCAGCGCCATTTCCGTGACACTGCGCGGATCGCGATCATCAGCAGCGACCCCGAAGACACGCGTGGCGCAGGACGGGAAGTAGACGACATGCCCATTGGGCGCTGCACTGCGCCCCAGTGGCTGCGCGAGACGCTTGAGATAATCACGCGCAGCGGCAGCCGGCATGCTGGGAGTCCATTGCTGCACCCTGTCGCCGGACACCTTGCGAGCAGTCTGGGTCAGGCGGCGCATGTTGCGCGTGCCGACGACACCATGCAGCCCATCCGCCAGCCTGAGCACGCCACGCATGCCGCTGGTGACACGCGTGAAGTGCTCACCGGCCCAATGCGCCACCTTCATCTTGCCTGGATGATCGGCACCGGCGTTCTCCTCATGACGTAGCCCCCGGATCAGATCACCGGTATTGATGCCGACCGGACACTGGGTCGCGCACAGGCCATCGCCCGCACAGGTCTCCATGCCCTGATAGGCGTATTCCTTCCTGAGCACTGCCAGCTGGTCGCGCTGTGCATCATCCGGTGCCTCGAGCGCAGCCAGGCGTGCGATCTCCCGCCGGATGACGATGCGCTGGCGCGGCGTCAGGCTCAGGTTCTTCGACGGGCAGACCGACTCACAGAAACCGCACTCGATGCAGCGGTCTACCAGCGGGTCCGCCGCCGGCAATGGCTTGAGGTTTTCCAGATGCAGGCGAGGATTGCGCGTCAGGATCACTTCCGGGTTGAGCAGGTTGTCCGGATCGAAGGCCTCCTTGATACGCCACATCAGGGCATAGGCATCCTTGCCCCACTCAAGCTCTACATAAGGCGCCATGTTGCGACCGGTGCCATGCTCGGCCTTGAGCGAGCCACCATATTCCTGCCCCACCAGCTGCGCGACGTCATCCATCAGCGCCTGATAGCGCGCCACCTCGCCTTCGCGCTCGAAGCCCTGCGGGAAGACGAAGTGAAGATTGCCCTCCAGCGCATGGCCAAACAGGATCGCCTGGGAGTAACCATGCCGCTGGAAGACCTCCGTCAGCGCACCGACGCCTTCCGCCAGCCGCTCGATGGGGAAGGCGACATCCTCGATGATCACGGTGGTCCCCAGATCACGCACTGCACCGACCGCCGGGAACAGCCCCTTGCGGATCTTCCAGTACAGCGCATAACGCTGCGCATCCTGAGTGAAGGCCCACGACTCGCAGGTCTCGATGCCTTCCAGCACGCGGGCAACCTCGGCCATGCGCGCCTCCAGCTCCTGATGATGCGCGCCCCGCACATCCACCAGCAGCGCGACCGCCTCTTCCGGCAGGGCGCGCAACACGTCCGGCATGCCCGGTGCGTCCTCCACGGAGCGCAGCGCCGCGCGGTCCATCAGCTCCACCGCCGCGACCGGTGCCATCTTCAGCAGCATGGTGGCGCGACAGGCCGCATCGATGTTCGGGTAGTACACCAGCGCCGCCGCCTTGTGCGGCTCCTCGATCACGGTGCGGTAGGTAATGGAGGCGATGAAGCCCAGCGTGCCTTCCGAACCGATCATCAGATGCTTGAGGATCTCGAGACCATCGGCATAGTCGACCAGCGCATTGAGGCTATAACCGGTGGTGTTCTTGAGCCGGTACTTGTGGCGGATGCGCTCGGCCAGCTCAGGGTCGGCGCGCACACTGGCCGCCATGCGTTCCAGCTCCGCCAGCAGACCACCATGACTGGCGCGAAAGGCCTGCACGCTCTCCGGCGAGGCCGTATCCAGGCAGGTGCCATCGGCGAGAATGACGCGCAGGTCCTCGACGGTGCGATAACTGTTGTGTGCCGTGCCGCAGCACATGCCTGACGCATTGTTGGCCGCGATGCCGCCGATCATGCAGCTGTTGATCGAAGCCGGGTCCGGGCCGATCTTGCGCCCGAAGGGGGCCAGCAGCTGATTGGCACGCGCCCCGATCACCCCCGGCTGCAGGCAGATGCGACTGCCCTGCTCCAGCACCTTCGCCCCTCGCCACTCACCACCCAGCTGGATGAGCACCGAATCCGTCAGCGCCTGACCGGACAGTGACGTCCCTGCCGCACGGAAGGTCACCGGCAACTTGCGCGCCCGGCACTCGCGCAACACATGCCCCAGCTCCTGCTCGTCATGCACCCGCACCACCAGCTGCGGCACCAGCCGATAGAAGCTGGCATCCGTCCCGTAGGCCAGGGTGCGCAGCGGATCATGGATCAGGCGCTCACCGGGAATGTGCTGCGCCAACGCCTCGCGCAGGGCGTCATAGGCAGCAGCACGCGCCTGGGGTGAGGCATGCCCGCCCATGGCAGGGTGAGCAGTGGAGTCAGGGGCAGCAGCGGCGGTCATGGCCAGTCTCTTTATCAGTCAGTCAGGATGTCTTTCAGGGTATCAGTCAGCACGGATCACGCTTACGGCAGCAGCGGATCACTCAGACCCACCAGGTGGAACGCCAGCATGCCCAGCACGCCGGAGGCCAATAGATAGTAGGCGGTCGGAATCGCCGTCATGCGCAGGGTACGACCCTCACGCCCCAGCAGACCGACGGTCGCCGAGGCCGCCACGACGTTGTGGATGGCGATCATGTTGCCGGCCGCAGCCCCGACCGCCTGCAGCGCCACCATCAGCGCTCCCGACAGCCCGAGCTGGGCGGCGACGTTGAACTGGAACTGGGACAGCATCATGTTGGAGACCGTATTGGAGCCGGCGATGAAGGCACCCAGCGCGCCGATGCCCGAGGCGAACAACGGATAGGCCTGACCGAGGCTGTCAGCTACCACGTCCGCCATCACCACCGGCATGGACGCCAGGTCGTTCAGGTTGACGCCGGAGTTGATCAGGATGCGTACCATCGGAATGGTGAACACCAGCACGAAGCCGGCGCCGACCAGTGTGCGCCAGGATTCGCTGGCCGCCGCCACCAGCTGGCGAGAGGCCATGCGATGCAGCAGCAGCGTGATCAGCGCCACGAAGACCATGATGCCGCCAGGCAGATAGAGCGGCTGAATCGCGCCGGAGATACCGCTGGCACCCAGCAGGTCAGTGGCACTGAATTGCACGCTGACCAGCCAGCCCTTGAAGTCACTCGATACGCGTGAGGCGACCAGCAGCAGCGCGATCAGCCCATAGGGCAACCACGCCAGCCACAGAGGCAGCGGCTTTCTGCCCGCCGCGGCGGTCTCGACATCATCACGCTCCAGCGTCAGGTCACCCAGCCAATGCTTGGGCCACTCGGCCTCGGGCGGAAAATCCCAGCTGTCCTTCGGCAGTAGAAATCCGGCACGCGCCGCTGGCACCACGAGGATCAAGCCGACCAGAGCGCCGATCAGTGACGGGAATTCCGGGCCGAGGAAGATACCCGCTGCCACGTAGGGCAGCGTGAAGCACAGGCCGGCGAACAGCGCGAACGGCGCAATCGACAGTCCTTCGCTCCAGCTTTTCTTCGCGCCGAAGAAGCGCGTCATCATCACGGTCATGAACAGCGGCATCAGCAGGCCGACGATGCCATGCACGATGGCGACCTCCGAGGTGATCAGCTGCATGAAGGCCTCCCAGCTGGAGTGGTTCGCCAGCAGCTGCTCACCGAGATTGGCCTTGTCGAGGCCCGCATTCACGCCGATCACGATCGGCGTGCCCACCGCCCCGAATGATACCGGCGTCGACTGGATCATCATGCCCACCATCACCGCCCCCAGCGCCGGGAAGCCGATGGCGACCAGCAACGGCGCCGCGATGGCCGCAGGCGTCCCGAAGCCGGAAGCCCCCTCGATGAAGCTGCCGAACAGCCAGGCGATGATGATGGCCTGTACGCGACGGTCGGGACTGACGGTGGTGAAGGCGCCGCGGATCACCGCGATCGCCCCGGAATGCTTGAGCGTATTGAGCAGGAAGATGGCGCCGAAGATGATCCACAGCACCGAGACGGTCACCATCAGCCCCTGCAGCGTGGAGGCCAGAATGCGCGTCAGCGACATCTGCCACACGAAATAGCCGATGGCAGCGGTGACGAGAAAGATCAATGGCATGGCGCGACGCGCGGGCCATTGCAGACCGACGAGCAGGATGCCCGCCAGCAGGATAGGGGTGAAGGCCAGCAAGGCCAGCAGTGGCTCGGACATGACGGAAACTCCGCAGGCGAATTGTTGTGATTGTTGTCTGGCACGGCAGTGAAGGACTCGGGGGTTGGCGCACCCTTGGGTCAGGCCTTCCGATAAATTGGTCATACCAATTTACCCTGCTGTGCTTCGGCATAATCTAGGCGTCGCCTTGAAAGGGGTCAAACATCATGTGGTGCAAGGCATCTAGACATTGGTCAAAGCAGCCTCATTGCGTAAAATTGGTCTTACCAATTACTGAGAACGCCAACCTCCCACGCGAGGCGTGGTTATCACACATATTGGTAAGACCAATGTCGGCTGTGGCGTGGAATGCCCACGGGCCACACTGATCATCGGCAGCGCCGCAAGCGCCCCTCTCTTGCATGCCGCGCACCGGCATTCCAGCGTTCGGCGCCGCCTTTCACCTTTGCCGCAAGGACACTTCCATGCGTTACGCCCCTGTCCGCCAACCCCGTATCGCCGATGTACTCACCGAGCGCCTCGAAAGCATGATCATCGAGGGCAGCCTGAAACCCGGCGAGCGCCTGCCACCGGAGCGCACCCTGGCCGAGCAGTTCGAGGTCTCGCGCCCCTCCGTGCGGGAGGCCATCCAGAAGCTGGCCGCGCGCGGACTGCTGACCTCACGCCAGGGCGGCGGCACCTATGTCTCTGAAGAGCTGGCGCGCGCCTGGTCGGACCCGCTCAGCGCGCTGCTGGGTCGCCACGGCGAGTTCAATCTCGACCTGCTGGAATTTCGCGATGCGCTGGAGGGCATCAGCGCCTACTACGCCGCCATGCGCTCCACCCCTGCCGACAAGGCAATGCTGCGCCAGCGCTTCGAGGACCTGGAGAAGAGCTTCGAGGGACGTGACCCGGAGCGCGAGGCCGGTGCCGATGCCGCCTTCCACCTCGCCATCGCCGAGGCCGCGCACAACGTGGTGCTGCTGCACTCGATGCGCAGCCTGTTCCAGTTGCTGGAGAAGAGCATCGTGGCCAACCTGCGCCACCTGTTCGAGAAGCCGGAATCACGCCCGCGCCTGATCCAGCAGCACCGCAGCCTGTTCGAGGCGATCATGGAAGGCCGCGCCGAAGATGCGCGCAACGCCGCCCATGAGCATCTGGTATTCGTCGAGGATTCGCTGCTGGAACTGGAGCGCGCCGAGACTCGTGCCCAGCGCGCCTTGCGCCGTGCCCAGGCGGCGCCGGATGGCTCATGACGCTCAGTCATGACGCTCTGGCTGAATATGGAGTTCCGGATATGCAGTGCTTGAGATGAGGGCCTGAACATGAAGGCTTGCCGATGAAGGACACGCGCCTGCCCCAGCTGTGGCGTCTCGTACTGGCGGTCGCGCTACCGCTGGGGCTGATGCTATGCGTGTGGCAGGCGGTCTCGATGGCGCGCAGCCAGGGTCTGGAGCGCCTGGGGCATGAGGCAGACAACGAACTGCGTCTGACCGCCGCCAGCCTGCGTGGCCAGCTGAATCGCCACGCCTATCTGCCCAGACTGGTGGCAGAGAATGACCAGCTGCGCGACTTTCTCGATCACCCAGAAGACCCCAGCGCGGAAGTGGCACTCAATCAGCGCCTGGACCGCATGCGTGAGCTGGCCGGCATCTCGGACCTCTATCTGGTCGATGACACCGGCACCACCATCGCCGCCAGCAACTGGCGCTCCGCCAATACCTTCATCGGCCAGAACTATCGCTTCCGCCCCTACTGGCAAGACGCCATCAATGGCGGCGAGGGGCGCTTCTACGGGCTGGGCACCAGCTCCGGTGAGCGCGGTTACTTCTTCAGCGCTGCCGTCACCAGCCCGCAGGGACGACGTGGCGTGGCCGTGGTCAAGGTGCAGATAGAGGCTCTGGAGGCGGCGTGGCTCGACCAGAATGCCGACATCATGGTCACTGATCCGCATGGCGTGATCTTCATCGCCAGCCAGGCGCAGCGGGTACTGCGCACGCTGGAGCCACTCAGCGAGGAGACACGCAACCGGCTGCTCGACACCCAGCGCTATGCCAATCAGCGCCTGCGCCCGCTGCGCCTGCATCACCGCGAGGCGCTGCCGGAGCTTTTGGGCCCGCCCTTTGAGTCGCGCCGCGACACGACCTCCATCGAGCTGTTGCAGCTGACACCGGGGGATCTCTGGCAGCACGCCTGGTTGAGCCTGTCCCAGCCACTGCCGGACATCGGCTGGCGCCTGCATGTGCTCAAGCCACTGGCACCGCTGCGCAGCGGTATCTGGCAAGCGGCCGGACTCGCGGCCGGTGGCTATGCCTTGCTGTGTCTGCTGGCAGGGCTGGGCTGGCAGCGACTGCGCATCCTGCGTGAGCGTCGCCTGTTCGCCGAGCGCGAGCGCCAGAATCTCGCCAGCAGCCAGCAACGGGTGCGCGGCATCATCGACCGCACTCAGGCTGGCCTGTGCATCCTCGATGAGCGGGTGCGGCTGGTGTATCTCAATCCGACGGCCATTGCGCTGTTCGGCTCGCCCTTGAGTGCCGATGCCTCACCGGGCGACTCACTCCGCCAGCCCAGCGCCCGCGAAGGGCGTGATCTGCGCGAGCTTTTCCTGCCAGCCGAGCGCCACCTGCTGGACCGCCTGACCCAGGCCCGCTCCGTCGGGCCGCTGGAAGTGCATGGCCTGCGCGAGGGTGTCGCGGTACCACTGGAGCTTTCCTGCTCGCCGCTGCCCAGTCCCAACGGTCCGCGCTGGCTGGTCACGGTCTTCGATGTCAGCGAACGCCGTGCCCAGGCCGAACAGCTCGCTCAGGCACGCGATGCCTTCGAGCAACGGGTGGTCGAGCGCACCCGCGACCTCGCCGCCAGCAACACGCGCCTGAGTGCCGAAGTCGAGGAGCGCACCCGCGCCGAACGCGAGCTGCGCGAGACGCGCGATGAATTGATCCAGACCGCCAAGCTCGCCGTCCTGGGGGAACTGGCCGCCGGCATCAATCACGAGCTCAATCAGCCATTGGCCGCCATCCGCGCCTATGCCGAGAACGCGACCGCCTTCCTCGCCCGCGCCCAGACCACCCAGGTCGAGAGCAACCTGCGCCAGATCACCGAGCTGACCCAGCGCATGGGCGAGATCAGCGCGCAGCTGCGTCAGTTCTCACGCAAGAGCGGTGACCGTCTGGAGGCCATCGATCTCACCACCAGCCTCGACTACGCCCTGCGCCTGCTGCATGCACGCTGCGAGGCACTCGGCGTGACCCTCATTCACGAAGCGAGTCCAAAGCTAGCGCGGGTGCGCGCCGAGCCGGTACGTCTGGAGCAGGTATTGGTCAACCTGATCGGCAATGCACTGGATGCGCTTGCCGACATGCCCCCCGAGCGCACGGAGCCCCCCAGCATCCAGCTCAACCTGCATGAGCAAGCGGGCAGCGCCGGCAATCAGGTCGTGCTGGAAGTCCACGACAACGGCCCCGGCCTCGAGCCATCGCAACTGGTGCGGGTGTTCGAACCCTTCTATACCCAGCGCGCCGACGGTCAGGGACTCGGGCTGGGGTTATCGATCAGCGCGCGTATCGTCGCTGACCTCGGCGGCACCCTCGAGGCGTACCCCTCGCCGCTGGGTGGTGCACTGTTCCGGCTGACGCTGCCGGCACTCTCGATGCCCTCACTATCGATACACTCACTTGCGACGCCCTCACATCAGCCGTCGCCCTCACAACCCCCAATGCCACCCACCGCCAACCATTCACAGGAGCCGTCATGAGCGACGTCACGAATACCGACATGCAGGTGCTGGTGGTGGATGACGAACCGCACCTGCGCGACAGCCTGAGCCAGAGTCTGATGCTGGCCGATTACCGCACTCGCCCGCTGGCCAGTGCCGAGCAGGCGCTGGCGATCCTGCGCGCCGAAGCGCCCTTCGAGGGTGTGGTGGTCACGGACATTCGCATGCCGGGCATGGATGGCCTGAGCCTGCTGCACGCGGCGCATGCCGTGGATGACGAGCTGCCGGTGATCGTGATGACCGGTCATGGCGACATCGACACCGCCGTCGCGGCCATGCAGGCCGGTGCCTGGGATTTCATCGAGAAGCCCTTCGATCGCGAGCGCATGCTCGATGGCGTGCGGCGTGCGGTGGCCGCCCGCCGGCTGGCGCTGGAGAACCGCTCGCTGCGCGAACAGCTGGATACCCAGCGCAACAGCGCCGGCCCCAGGCTGGTCGGCAGCAGTGACATCATGCAGCGCCTGGATGCTCAGGTGTCACGCCTGGCGGCGGTCGATGCCGACACCCTGCTGTATGGCGAGACCGGCGCCGGCAAGGACCGTGTCGCCCGCTGCCTGCACGAGCGCAGCGCTCGCGCCAGCAAGCCCTTCGTGGCGCTCAACTGTGGCGGCATGCCGGAGACGTTGATCGAGTCGGAACTGTTCGGCCATGAGAAAGGTGCCTTCACCGGTGCCAGCGAGCGCCGCATCGGCAAGCTGGAACACGCCGACGGCGGCACCCTGTTTCTCGATGAGATCGAATCGATGCCGATGTCGTTGCAGATCAAGCTGTTGCGGGTGCTGCAGGAGCGCAGCATCGAGCGGCTCGGCAGCAATACGCCACGCCCCATCGATATCCGCGTCATCGCCGCCACCAAGCGGGATCTGCGCGAAGCGGCCAGCGCCGGCGAGTTTCGCGAAGACCTCTACTACCGCCTGAACGTGGTCACGCTGTATCTGCCGCCACTGCGCGAGCATGCCGAGGATATCCTGCAACTGTTTCGGCACTTCGCGATTCTGGCCAGCGAACGCACCAGTCTGGAAGTCCCGCCGCTGGACGCCACCACCCTGCAGGCACTGCTGGCGCATGACTGGCCGGGCAACGTGCGTGAATTGAGAAACTGTGCGGAACGCCATGTGCTGCTTGGCGGGCTGGAGGGCAACATCGGCGACAGCATGGCGGAAGGGCGACCGCTCACCGCGGGCACGAGTGGCCCAGCCGTGAACAGCACGGAAGCCACAAGAGAGGCGGTCAGAGAAGGCATCACCGCCGGCATGGGCGAGCGGGATGCTTCAGGCGCACCGAGGGAATCAGGCGAGCTGGGGGAACTGGAGCACAACGTGAAGGCAGCCACGCAGGCGCAATCGCTGCCGCAGCGCATGGAGGCGTTCGAGGCCGCGCTGATTCGCGAGGCCCTGGCGGCCAGCAAAGGTCAGGTGGTGATGGCCTGCGAACGGCTGGGGCTGCCGCGCAAGACACTCTACGACAAGCTCAAGAAGCACGGCCTGAGTGCCGAGCCCTATCGTGCCTGATGCATCACAACCAAGGCATCGCAACGGAGATTCGCGCCGGCCTTCAGCCAGACGGCATCAGACGCCGGCCATCAGCCGCGACAGACCTGCGCCGAACACGGACAGCGGCCCCTGCAGGTGCATGATGTCCACCAGTACCGACAATGGTGGCAGCCAGGGCGTCATGGCGGCGATCACCGCCACCATCGCCAGCGAATTGCCCGGCTCACGATAATCGAACAGCTTGAAGGCGGTGCCGAAGCTGCGCTTCAGGCGTGCGCCGACCATGTCGACGCTGTACATCTCATCGAGCAGCAGGTGGATCATGGCGCCGAACAACAGGGCCGCGCCCTGCCACCAGGCCTGCTCTTCACTCTGGCCCAGCACATGCAGGCTGGCGGCCGTCACGCCCAGCGAGCACAGCAGTGACGCCAGCAGCGAGTGCCAGATACCGCGATGGACGGTAAAACGCTTGAAGATGGCGCTGGCCACATAGCGCACGCCCAGATAGGTGGCGCCGCCCGCCATCATCAAAGGCCCCGCCAGCAGGCGGTCCTGCAGCAACAGCACGCAGGCCATGGTCGCCAGTACCGCAAACAGCGTGAACAGGATACGGATGGCACGCGAGTTGTCGGAGTCGATATCCGGCAGGATACCGCCGAAGGTGGTCAGGCTCGCCAGCGGAACCCCCTCCGCCAGCGACCACAGGCCGCCCTGCCAGCCCGCCGCCGCGACGATGCCGCCGGCAAAGGCCGCTACGGTGATATGGGTACGAAAATTGGCCATGAAATACGGGTCGCGAGCCCTCGACGATGTCACTGGACCAGACGCCACACGCTGGCACTGGATATACGTCCAGATTATGACGCAAGCATTTCATGAAAAACAATGGCTTGTCCTGGTTTGTACGCACCACTGCCACATCTGCCTTCTTAAGCTCGTGGAAAACCGACCCTGGCTTGCGTCAAATCCGCCCCTGGCTTGTGGAGAATCCGGCCCTGAAACGAGCACTCCCCCGCCGGCCTGAGCCGACGGGGGAGTGATCATTGCTGCGTCTGCCGCTCTGTGCGAGGGAGATTCAGTCGACGTAGTCTTCGGCCAGATGCTGATCCTTCAGCTTGACGTAGTTCACCGCCGAATAGGTGAAGAACTCACGCTCACTGTCCTTGATCGGGCGCAGTGCCTTGGCCGGGTTGCCGGCATACACATGCCCGCCCTCGAGACGCTTGCCCGGCGGCACCAGCGCACCCGCCGCGATGATGACTTCATCTTCCACCACCACGCCGTCCATCACGATGGCGCCCATGCCGACCAGCACACGGTCGTGAATGGTGCAGCCATGCAATACGGCCTTGTGGCCGATGGTGACGTCATCACCGATTTCCAGCGGATAGCCGCCCGGATTGAAGTCACTGGCGTGGGTGATATGCAGTACCGCGCCATCCTGCACGCTGGTGCGCGCGCCGATGCGGATACGGTGCATGTCGCCGCGAATCACCGCCAGCGGCCATACCGAGCTGTCATCCCCGAGGGCGACATCACCCAGCACCACACTGGCCGGATCGACGAAAACCCGCTCGCCCAGTCGCGGCGTCAGGCCCTTGAAGGATCTAATGCTCATGCCTTACCTCCTGAATTAGGCAACCAGCCTACTGCGCCAAACACCGGGATGCCAATAGCGCAACGGCCTGACTCGCGTTGCGATGTTTTCGACACCCCGTCCCGACGCCCCGCTTGCAGGCTCGCCATGCCCCACGCATCGCGCCATGCCGCACGCCGACTCAACGCCAGATTCACGTACCGATTGCGCAGGCGCGCTTACTTGAAGAAGCTCCAGCCCAGCACGACGACAACCAGCGGAATCGAGATCCAGCGCAGCACCCAACGCCAAGTGCGGAAGAAGCCACGCGAGGTGCCGAGGCCTGCCAGCGCACGATTCTGCGGCATCACCCAGGCCGCGAAGATGGCGATCAGCAGCCCGCCGATCGGCAGGAAGAAGTCCGGCGGAATCGTCGTCACCGCATCGAAGACATTCATCTCGCCCAGCACGTGCACGTCCTTGAGGCTCGAGAAGGACAGCACCGACAACAGCCCCATCGCCCACACCGAGACACCGACCACCAGTGCCGCGTGGCGACGCTTGAGACCCCAGCCCTCCAGCACCTCGACGATGGGCTCGGCGATGTTGATCGAGCTGGTCCAGGTCGCCAGCAGCAACAGCAGGAAGAACAGCGCCAGCAGCACGCTGCCGCCCGGCAGATTGGCGAAGGCGATCGGCAGGCTGACGAACATCAGGCCAGGGCCGGAGGCCGGGTCCATGCCCTGGCTGAAGACCGCCGCGAAGATGGCGATCCCCGCCAGCAGCGCCACACCGATATCCAGTGCCGCCACGGCGATCGCGGCCGTCGGCAGGCTCTGGCGCTCCGGCATGTAGGCGCCGTAGGCCATCAGAGCACAGGCACCGACCGCCAGAGTGAAGAAGGCATGCCCCATGGCATTGAGCATCACGTCCAGCGTGATGGCACTCGGGTTGGGCATGAACAGCCAGCTCAGCGCGGGGCCGAAGCCGGGCGTGCTGATGCTGTAACCCGCCAGCGCCAGCAACAGCACATAGAGCAGCGGCATCATCAGGTTGTTGAGGCGCTCGAGCCCGGAAGAGATGCCGGCGGCCACCACGCTCATCGTCATCAGCATGAAGACGGTGTGGTTGAAGGTCATCGTGACCGGGTCTTCCAGGAAGGCACCGAAGGAAGCGCCGATCTCCGGCGGGCTCATGCCGCTGAAGTCACCCTTCAGCGAATCGACCAGATACTCGATCGACCAGCCCGACACCACCGAATAGAACGACAGGATGAAGAACATGGTGATGGCGCCGAACAGTCCCAGCCAGCGCCAGTGCGGGGTGCGTCCACCGCTGACGGCCAGATGGGCCAGCGCCTGCATCGGTCCGCGACGTCCGGCGCGCCCGATCATGATCTCGGCCATCATCACCGGCAGGCCCAGCAACAGCACGAAACCGATATACAGCAGCAGAAACGCGGAACCGCCGTTCTCGCCGGTCATGTAGGGGAAGCGCCAGATGTTGCCCAGCCCTACGGCGGCGCCGGTCACGGCCAGAATGAAGGCTCGGCGACTGCCCCAGCGTTCGGTGGTTTCGCTCATGTCTGCTCTCGTGGTCTCGG
Source organism: Cobetia sp. (assembly GCF_983723665.1). Lineage (NCBI taxonomy): Bacteria > Pseudomonadati > Pseudomonadota > Gammaproteobacteria > Oceanospirillales > Halomonadaceae > Cobetia > Cobetia sp. The sequence goes on from NZ_CFDJES010000047.1 coordinate 13,185, forward strand.
TACGGGGGAAGGATACGGGCCCCACTCAGGGGCCAAGGCCAGCAAGATAGCAGCCGTACCGGCCTCGGCCAATGCGACATGCGCGTGGCAACGCCCGCCTATCGAGGCGATAGATTGAATAACACGCGCCGAGGCCTCACATTCTAGGTATCCCCGCGGCAGCGGTGACGCCGTTTTCACGGCGCAATCGATGCGCAAGTTCTCCTTTACCGCTCACCGCTGCCGCCCACCCGAATGACGCGAGGTACATGATGTCGATCAATCCCCTGCTGGAACGCAACACCCTGCCCCCCTTCGACACCCTCAAGGCCGAGCATGTCGAGGACGCGATCAGCGAACTGCTGGAGCACAACCAGCAGGAGATCGAGCGCCTGATCGAGGCCACCCGCGATGACACGCGCTGGGACAACTTCGCCGCGCCGCTGGAAGCGCTGGGCGATCGCCTGAGCCAGGCCTGGTCGCCGGTCTCGCACCTCAACTCGACCATGAACTCGCCCAAGCTGCGTGAGGCCTACCAGGCCTGTCTCGCCAAGCTGTCGGCCTACTCCACCTGGGTGGGTCAGAACAGCGACCTGGCCGCGGCCTATCAGCGCCTCGCGGACAGCGATGAGTTCGCAAGCCTCGATGAAGCCCAGCAGAAGGCGATCACCAACAGCCTGCGCGACTTCCGCCTCGCCGGTGTCGATCTGCCGCAAGACAAGAAGCAGCGTTACGGCGAGATCCAGGCGCGCCTGTCCGAGCTCTCCAACACCTTCTCCAACCATGTGCTGGATGCCACCCAGGCCTGGCACAAGGATGTCGGCGAAGAGGCGCTGGCGGGCGTACCGGAAAGCGGCCTTGAAGCGCTCAAGGCCAATGCCGAAGCCAAGGGCCTGGAAGGCTATCGCATCACCCTGGACTTCCCGAGCTTCTTCCCGGTGCTCAGCTATGCCGACAACCGCGAGCTGCGCGAGGAGGTCTACACCGCCTTCGTCACGCGCGCCTCGGAGAAGGGCCCCAACGCCGGTGAATTCGACAACGGTCCGGTGATCGAGGAGATTCTGGCCCTGCGCCAGGAGCTGGCCGCGCTGATCGGCTTCGACGACTACGCCTCACTGTCGCTGGCGACCAAGATGGCCGACTCGCCGGCGCAGGTCATCGCCTTCCTGGATGACCTCGCCACCCGCGCCGTGCCGCAGGCGCGTGAAGAGTTCAACGAGCTGGCGGCCTACGCCACCGAGAGCCTCGGCATCGACGACCTGCAGCCGTGGGATGTCGGCTACGCAAGCGAGAAGCTGCGCGAATCGCGCTACGCGATCAATCAGGAGCAGCTGCGCCCCTACTTCCCGGCGCCGCAGGCCATCGACGGGCTGTTCGAGGTCGTCAACCGCCTCTACGGCATCACCTTCAAGCAGCGCGAAGTGCCGGTCTGGCACGAGGACGTCAGCTACTACGAGGTGATCGAGAATGACACCCCGATCGCCGGCTTCTATCTCGATCTCTACGCGCGTGAAGGCAAGCGGGGCGGTGCCTGGATGGATGAGTGCCGCGTCCGTCGTCGCCGCGAGGATGGCAGCCTGCAGTTGCCGGTCGCCTACCTGACCTGCAACTTCACCCGCCCGGTGGGCGATCGCCCGGCACTGCTGACCCACGATGAAGTGGTCACGCTGTTCCACGAGTTCGGTCACGGCCTGCATCACATGCTGACCCGTCAGGAAGTCGCCGAAGTCTCCGGCATCAATGGCGTGGCCTGGGACGCCGTCGAGCTGCCCAGCCAGTTCATGGAGAACTTCTGCTACGAGCGTGAAGGGCTGGATCTGATCGCACGTCACGTCGACACCGGCGAGCGCCTGCCGGATGACATGCTCGAGCGCCTGCAGGCAGCCCGCAACTTCCAGGCGGCGATGACCATGGTCCGCCAGCTGGAGTTCTCGCTGTTCGACTTCCGCCTGCATCATGAGCTCGACAAGCCGTCGGCCAGCGATGTCCAGGCGCTGCTCGATGAGGTGCGCAGCAAGGTCGCCGTGGTGCCGGCGGTCGAGTTCAACCGCTTCCAGAATGGCTTCAGCCATATCTTCGCCGGCGGTTACGCCGCGGGTTACTACAGCTACAAGTGGGCCGAGGTGCTGTCGGCAGACGCCTTCAGCGCCTTCGAGGAAAGCGCGGTCTTCGATACCGCCACCGGCCAGCGCTTCCGTGACGAGGTACTGGCACGCGGTGGCTCGCGTGACGCCGCCGAGCTGTTCCGCGCCTTCCGTGGCCGTGACCCGCAGGTCGATGCCCTGCTGCGTCACTCCGGCATCGGTGCCCAGGCGGCCTGATCTCGCCCCGTCTCGTGATGGCGCAAGCCTGACCACGAGCTGCTGAGCTTACGCTGCAGATCGTATGCCACAGACCATGCGCCCCTGACCTTTACCGGTCGGGGGCGTATCATATGGCGCATCATCC
>NZ_CFDJES010000047.1:15711-18003 GCF_983723665.1 Cobetia sp.
GACCATGCGCCCCTGACCTTTACCGGTCGGGGGCGTATCATATGGCGCATCATCCGCCCGAGGCGGGATTGCCAGACCTACCCTGACCCTGACTGGAGGCACCATGTCTACCATCAAGCGCTTCATCGCCGGTGCCGTCTGCCCGCGCTGCGGAGCAATGGACCGCCTGCGTACCTGGGAGCAGAACGAGACCCGCTACCGTGACTGCGTGTCCTGCGACTTCTTCGAACAGCAAGCCGTCGAGGAACCGCCGACCCTCGCCGAGATTTCCACGCGCGTGAGCGACCCCCGCGAGACGCCGGCGAGCGATGAGGTTCAGCCGGTGCGCATTCTGGACCCCGGCAAGCTGCACTGACATCTGCTATAGCGCTGCGACATGAAAAAGCCCCGCCAATTGGCGGGGCTTTTTCATGTCATCTCGGCAGGATGATCAATTGATCACAGATCATTTATCACAGGTCAGTCGACCACTCTTCAGTCGACCACACCGCAGGCGACGCGCGAGCCGCCACCGCCCAGCTTGGGCGTATCGGTGTAGTTGTCACCGCCGGAGTGGATCATCAGCGCATGGCCGCTGAGGTCGCTTTCCTTGAGGCGCGGTGCCAGCACCGGCAGCGAGATCTTGCCATCGGCATCGACGCTCAGCGCCGGAAGGTCACCGAGGTGGCCGTCACCGTAGGGCCCCTGGTGGGTACCGGTCTCTTCTGGATCAAAGTGGCTACCTGCCGCGGCCGCGGCGACGGTCTCGCCATCCTTCTCGGCCGGTTCGCAGCTGGCATTGGCATGCAGGTGGAAGCCGTGGATGCCGCTCTCGAGCCCCTCGATCTTCGGCGTCAGCAGCAGACCATCATCGGTATCCTCGGCCATGACACTGCCGACGGACTCACCGACGCCATCACTGCTGACGCGATGCATTTCCACCTCGGTGGCGGCCTGGGCGACGCCGCCGAACAACCAGGCGCCGAGCGCCACCGTCGCGGCGGTCTTGAGGGGCTTTCTGGACGAGGTCGTAAAGGATGCCGTGTGCTGTGTCTCGTGATTCATGAGCAATCTCTCCATCACTGAGGCCGGCGTCACTGCCGACGCCTTGAGTGGCTTGCGGGCCGCTGTCACAAGCGGCTACCCGTCAGACCTCAGGGCGAGCGACGCCACATTCAATGCCGCTTTTCCAATTACTTGTCGCGCGCACCCGGCGCGCGTGACTCAACGAGAAGAGATCCCCAGATTTTCCAGCACCTTGAGACACGGCTCGGCCTGATTGAGGGTATAGAAGTGCAGGCCCGGCGCGCCGCCATCCAGCAGACGCTGACTCATGCGCGAGATCACCTCGGTGCCGAAGGCCTGAAGGCTCTCGCTGTCATCGCCATAGCTCTCGAGCTGCCGGCGGAGCCAGCGCGGGATGTCCGCCCCGCAGGAATCAGAGAAACGCGCCAGCCTGGTGTAGTTGGTGATCGGCATGATCCCCGGGATGATCGGCTGCTGGATGCCGGCGGCACGCGCGCGCTCCACGAAGTGGAAGTAGGCATCGGCATTGAAGAAGTACTGGGTGATGGCGATATCGGCGCCGGCCTGCATCTTGCGCGCGAAGTTCTCGAGATCGCTGTGGTAGTTGTCGGCCTGCGGATGGCACTCCGGATAGGCCGCCACCGCGATCTCGAAGTGATCGCCGGTCTCCTCGCGCACGAACTCGACCAGCTCGTTGGCATAACGCAGCTCGCTGCGCGAGCCCATCCCGGAGGGCAGGTCCCCGCGCAACGCCACCAGGCGCTTGACGCCCTGCTCGCGATATTGCGCCAGGATCTCGCGCAGCTCGCCGCGGTCACTGCCGACACACGACAGGTGCGGCGCGGTACAGATGCCGCTGGCGCTGACCGACTGCACGGTGTTGAAGGTGCGCTCACGCGTGGAGCCACCCGCGCCATAGGTGACGGAGAAGAACTCCGGCTCCAGCGCCGCCAGCTGATCGCGAACCCCCTTGAGCTTTTCACGCCCGGCCTCGGTATTCGGCGGGAAGAATTCGAAGCTGATCCCTGACGGATGTTCGCTTGCACTCATGGGGCGGCCCTCGTGGTCGTCGTGTCCGGCATTGATGTCGTTATCGCCGCACACTTCGCGGTGCGCGTGCAGCAATACACGTCCGGCACGTCACGCCACCGCCCCTGCACTGCATGTCGAGCATTCTGACCGCCGCCGCCGACCCCGGCCAATGAAAGGTTTTCGCCTCAACTTCAATACCATTCATATAAGAAAGTGCGTGTTTATAACCATTGCTGACAGTGGCGTCCTGCCCCT
>NZ_CFDJES010000047.1:18103-21437 GCF_983723665.1 Cobetia sp.
ACAAGGAACCGTGATGGACCACATCGATCTGCAGCAACCGCTCTGGATGCTGATCACCTTCGTCGCCCTCGGCGCCCTCTGCGCACGCCGCCTCGCGATCGACCCGCGCCCCATCGCCACCTTGCTGATCTATGTGATCGCGCCGCTGACCTTCTTCCGCGGGCTGGTGCTCGGCGAGCCATCGCTGAGTGATCTGGGCCTGACGCTGGGACTGTTCTCGCTGGCCAGCAGCATCTGCCTGCTGGTGCGCCCGCTGGCCGCGAAGTTCTTCCCGCCGCAGGAAGCCGCCCTGCTCGCCTTCTCCTCGGGCACCGGCAATACCGGCTACTTCGGCCTGCCGGTCGCGATGCTGTTGCTGCCGCCGGAAGGCGTGACCCAGTACCTGTTCTGCCTGCTCGGCATCACGCTGTATGAGTTCACGCTGGGCTTCTATGTCAGTGCGCGCGGGCAGTTCTCGATGCGCCAGAGCCTGGTCAAGATCGTGCGTCTGCCGCTGATCTACGCCTTTCTGGCCGCCCTGCTGGTGGGGACGCTGGGGCTCGAGGTACCGGGGGCGGTGATGGAGGGACTCGACTACTTCAAGTACAGCTACACGGTGCTGGGCATGATGATCATCGGCATGACGCTGGGCGGTGTCAGCCTGCGCGAGATCGACCCGCGCTTCATTCTGGCCGCGACCGGTCTGCGCTTCGTGATGTGGCCGCTGCTGAGTCTGGGCAGCGTGATGCTGCTGGGCAGCCTGTTCGCCCTCGACCCGGTGCTGGCGCAGGTGTTGCTGCTGCTGGGCGTGGTGCCGATGGCCGCCAATGTGGTCGTGCTGGCCATCGAGCTGAATATCCAGCCGGCCAAGGGCGCGATCGCGGTGATGCTGACCACCCTGGCGGCGCCGCTGATCATCCCGCTGTATCTGTCATGGATGCTGGCGATCAGCGGCCTGGGGTGAGGCTCAGGCGCCAGCCATCTCGGGCGTGACGGCATCGGGCGTCGCGGCCGGCGCCTGACGCGGCATCAGATGGCGCGGCGCCGTCTCGATGATTTGACCCTGCCAGTCGATCAGGTGCAGCGCGCCTTCGGCATCTTCCGCCAGCGCGGTGCAGTGCTCGACCCAGTCGCCATCGTTGCAGTAGAGCACGCCTGCCTCGACCCGGAAGCCCGCCTGGTGGATATGCCCCCCGACATAGCCATCCAGCCCTTCGAGGCGCGCCTGACGCATGGCGGCTTCCTCGAACTGGGCCACATAGCGCTGGGCGGTGCCGCTACGACGCTTGAGCGCGCTGGCCAGCGACCAGTACGGCAGCCCGAACATGCCACGCGCGCGGTTGCACCAGCGATTGAGTGACAGGATGAAGCCGTGCATGCCATCGCCCAGCTTGAGCAGCCACGGCGCGATGCGCACATGGGTGTCGAATTCATCGCCGTGGGAAACCAGCAGGCGACGGCCGCTGCCGGTGGTATGGATCGCGCGCCGCTCGATGCTCACGTTGTGCAGCTTCAGGCCGCACAGGCGACGGAAGGCGGCATCATGATTGCCGGGAATGTAGATGACCTCGCAGCCACTGCGCGCCAGACGCAGCACCCGCGCCACCAGCGCCTGCTGGTCCTTGTCGAGCACCGCACGCTTGCGCATCGCCAGCAGGTCGACGATATCGCCGACCAGATACAGGCGTTCGGGGCGCACGCGACGCAGCAGCTTCGCAAGCAGCGCCGCCTGGCAGTCCGGGGTTCCCAGATGCACATCGGAGATGAACAGCGTGCGAACCTGACCGAGAGCGTCGGGAGCAGGCGGCATTTCAGCACGGGGAGCCGATTGCGGAGCGGTCATGTCAGTCACCTCTGGGTTGCCAGGCGGAATCGACAGGCGAGGCCCAGATGGCCCCTGTCGTTGCCCAGCAAGACTGAGGGGAGGCGATGACATACCCGTAACAGCGACATGAAAAAGCGATGACAGCCATTGCCATCAATCACTTGCAGCATGAAAGAAGGGAAGATCGCGGGCTTTCTCACGCCTGAGGGTCGTTGGCGCCCGCCATGGCCCGCCGCCGAGCGCGCTTCTGACGATACATGCGGTCATCCGCGATATGGATCAGATCATCGACATCCACATCGCCCTGCAATACCGGGTCGTGGGTGACGCGCCCGATGCTGACCTCGACCGGGAAGGGGATTTGCTGCTCCAGGCGTTGCTCCTGAAGATGGCGCATCAGCTGGGTCGTCGCCTGCTGGCTGGCCATATCACAGGCTCCGGGCATCACGACCAGGAATTCATCGCCGCCCAGACGGCATGCCAGTCCGTCTTCACCGGCCGCCTGGGCGACACTCCGGGCCACCAGCTGGATCAGGCGATCCCCCTCAGCGTGCCCGAAGCTGTCGTTGACGTGCTTCAGGCGATCGACATCCACGAACAGGATCGACATGCATTGCCGGGTGCTCGTGCTCTCGGCCAGCATCCGCTCGAGAAAATCAAAGCCGAAACGGCGATTGGGCAGCCCCGTCAGCAGATCATGATTGGCGCGATATTCCAGCTCGTTCTGCTGAGTGAGCAACCGCTGATTCATGTCGTGCAATTCGAGATTGCGCGCCTCCAGCGTGCGCTGCAGCCGGATGGTGCGATGGAAGGTCGAGGCTCGGGCATGCGCCAGTGCCGGCGCGATGAAGAGGGTCCCCAGGATGTAGGCACCGCCAGCGCCGGCCAATGTCGTCAACGACAAGGGACTCAGCCACACATAGATGGGCACATAACACAGTATCAGCGGCAGGCTGCTGGCCAGCTGGTAGCGCCAGCCCCACACCAGCCAGGCGGGCATGGCGATCAGCATGCAGGTCGAGAAACTCAGGTTCCACAACGTCAGCGTCAGCGCATCCGGAATCAGCGCGGCACCGAAGCAGAAGAACAGGTTGGCGGGTATCGCCCCGGCCAGCAGGATCTTGTCCGAATGCACGCCGCCGCGGCGCAGCTGGAGGATGCACAGCAGGCAGCAGAGGAAGATGATCAGCCGCCCCACCCACAACGCCTGCCAGGCAGACGGCACCTGGAAATAGTCAAACAGCAGGAAGCAGGCGAAGCACGCCATGGCGAACATGATGAAGGTATTGTTGATTCGCGTGCGATAGTGCTGCGCTTCGATATCCGAACCGTCCCTGCCCGGCAACATCAGATGTTCATGAAGCAGCATGTTCCATCCTCGACACTCGGTAGCATCAACCAATGTTACACCGCGCGCAGAGCACACCTCACTGGAATAAAGAGTTGATCAGTAAACGCAAGAATACCGTCTGCCTGATAGAACAATGTGCTGTGTCATCAGGCCGGCCAGGCGAAGCAAGGGCAAAGAGG
>NZ_CFDJES010000047.1:21537-23111 GCF_983723665.1 Cobetia sp.
CTTCTGGCGCACCCCGGCCGGCACATAGATGCGTGCAGAGGCGGCATCTCCCAGCCAGTACCCCGAGAAGATGCCATAAAGCCCTGCCGCCATCAGACCGCCGATGAACAGCGTGAAGTGGGTGATGTCGCCCAGCGGCAGGAAGCTGATGATCAGCGTCACCGCCGAGGAGACCAGCAGCGCCTTGACCGCCGCGACGTTGACGCCCTTCTCGAAGAAGTACTCGCCTTCCGCGCTGTCGGTGAACAGCGCCTTGGTGTTGATGCCGCCCTTGTTGACCAGATAGTGGTCAAACAGGATCACGCCATACACCGGGCCGATGGCCGCGGCGAGGATGCCCACGGTGTACTGGATGATCTCCGGGTTGTTGAACAGATTCCACGGCGTGATGAAGATGGAGCCGACGGCGGCGAGCATGCCGCCCATGCGCCAGCTGATGCGGGACGGTGCCACATTGGAGAAGTCGAACGCCGGGGACACGAAGTTGGCCACGATGTTGATGCCGATGGTCGCCAGCACCAGGGTCAGGATGCCCAGCGCTGCCGCGACGCCATTGTCGATGCGGGCGACGGTCTCCATCGGGTCATGCAGCATCTCGCCGAAGATGGGCTGCGTGCCGGACACCACCACCACGGTGATGACGGCAAACAGCAGGAAGTTGACCGGCAGGCCCCAGAAATTGCCGCGCTTCACATCCCCGGGGGTAGCGCAGTAGCGCGAGAAGTCCCCGAAGTTGAGCGTCGGCCCCGCGAAGTAGCCCGCCACCAGCGCCGCGGCGATCACCATCTGCCACAGGGCGTCGCTGCCAGAGAGCGTCTTGCTGCCCAGCGTGAAGCTGATGTTGTCCCAGCCGGCCTGCCAGACGATCCAGCCCGCCAGCGCGAACATCACCACATAGACGGCTGGCCCGGCGAAATCGATGAAGCGCCGCACCGCATTCATGCCCCACCAGAACACCAGCGCCTGCAGTACCCACATGAACAGGAAGCAGTACCAGCCCAGCTGCGAGAGCCCGAACAGCTGGGTCTCGGTCAGCCCTTCCAGCGACGGCACGTAGCGCAGCAGCACCAGCATCAAGGCATGCGCCGCTAGATACGTCTGGATGCCGTACCACACCACCGCGATCAGCCCGCGGATGATCGCCGGAATGTTGGCACCATGGATGCCGAAGGACTGACGGCAGACCACCGGGAAGGGCACCCCCGTCTGCTGGCTGGGCCGCGAGATCAGATTGGCGAACACCTGCACCACCAGAATGCCGACCAGCATCGAGACCAGAATCTGCCAGCTGGCCAGCCCCAGGGTGAACAGACTGGCGGCAAAGACGTAGCCACCGACGCTGTGCACATCGGACATCCAGAACGAGAAGATGTTGTACCAGCTCCAGTTCTGCTCGCAGGGGGCGAGGTCCTCATTGATGAGCCGCTTGCTCGCGTTGCTCAGATCAGGGGGAGTCTGGGGTGTCATTGTTGTCTCCAGAGGGGCTTGTGGGCCATGGGCCAGTCACGAGGCGTCATGCCTCGCCATACCCTCCCCTTATCAACAAGCGTGCCAGTGAAACACTTGTTGCGGAT
>NZ_CFDJES010000048.1:0-22496 GCF_983723665.1 Cobetia sp.
CCTTACTTCACCTACCTGCACCGCCAGCGCCTGCATATCCTGCGCGTGACCGTCGCCCTGACGCTGTGCTTTTCCATCATCGAGCTGTTCAGTCTGCCGCACAGTTCCTGGGCATTGGTCAGCACCGTGATGGTCATGGGCAACCTGCCCCACGTTGGCGGTGTCATCGACAAGGGCTGGCAACGTCTGGTCGGCACCCTGCTTGGTGGCCTGTGGGGCCTGATTTTGATTCTGGTCGCCGAGCCGCTGCCCGGCGTGGTGCCCTTCTGGAGCATCGTCGGCATCGCCCTGGCACTGAATGCCACCTTCAGCAATCGCTATGGCTACAGCTCGCTGCTGTTCTGCGTCACGCTGCTGATGGTGATCGGTGATGGCAATCATGATCTCGGCATCGGGCTGTGGCGCGTCTTCAATGTGGTGCTGGGCACCCTGATCAGCATCGTGGTCAGCATGGTGCTGCTGCCCCAGAAGGCGACGGATGTCTTCCGCTTCCTGCTGGCCGACAACCTCGACAAGCTGGCACGCCTCTACCACGGCCATACCAAGGCCGAGCGTGAGGGCGTCAATGAAGGTCTCGCGCTGGTGCGTGCCACCTCGGCACAGCTGGTCAAGCAGCGCGGGCTGGTCGATGCCGTCGCTCAGGAAGGCCGTATCAATCGTGCCGACATCGAGGAAATCCTGTCCTTCGAGCGCCGCATGATCTCGACCATCGAGCTGCTGCAGGAAACCCACTGGAACACCCGCGAGGGGCATGAATTCATCGAGGGGCTGGATGGTCTGCGCGATGCCCAGCATCGTCTGGCCCGCGCGCTTGGCACCCTGGCCTTTCAGGTGCGCACCGGCCAGAGCATCGAACTGACGGTGACGCCCTTCGACCTGCAACGCTATGCCGATGTCCGCAATGTCGAGAGCCGCAACGGCCGCGCGCTGTTCAGCCCGGCAGGCTACCTGTGGCTCAACCGCGAACTGGCACGCCTGACCGAAGCCCTGGGCGAGCGCCTGGCCTTGCTGGAGCGTCTGCCGAGCCAGCGCCTGCAACGCCGTCTGCCGGGCCATGGCCTGATCAGTGATGCACGCCGCCTCTTCCTGCCCGAAGACCCGACACCGGGCGATACGGCAGCCCCCACCAGGCGCGAGAACAGCGCTGGCGAGCATCACTCTTCGGTCAGCGAAGCGCCGGCGAGTGATGACAGCATCAGTGACAACAGCAGCGATGAGCCAGACCGCCACGACAGGCACCAGCCGGACTCGGCCGGCAATGAGACTGCCAGGAAAGACACATGAACTCAGTATCCGGAGTGACTCCCGCAAGCCAGCATGACGTGCTGATCGTCGGTGGCGGCGCGGCAGGTTTGACCCTGGCACTCAGCCTCGCCAATCGCCTGCCAGCCGGCCCGCGCACCCGCCACGTCACGCTGTTGCGTCCGGCGCGTGAGGCACAGGGCGCCAGCCGCTGGGCGCAGGGCGGTATCGCGGCGGTGCTGGCGCCCGAGGACGATGTGGAATCCCATGTCGCCGACACCCTGATTGCCGGCGATGGCCTGTGCAACGAGCGCGCGGTGCGCTTCACCGTCGGCCACTCGCGGGAGGCCATCGAATGGCTGATCGCGCTTGGCGTGCCCTTCACTCCGGCCGACGCCGACGCCAGCTACCCCTTCCACCTCACCCGTGAAGGCGGGCATGGTCGCCGCCGCATCATCCACGCCGCCGACGCCACCGGGCGGGCGCTGCTCGATACGCTCAGCGCCCACGTAGAAGCCCACCCGAACATCGAGATTCTCGAAGACCTGTTGGCCGTCGACATCGCGGTCAACGCGGGTCGCGCCAGTGGCCTGTGGGTGATGGACGGAACGGGCCAGCGCCAATGGCTGGCAGCCAATGACCTGGTGCTGGCCACCGGCGGCGCCAGCGGCCTGTTCGCTCACGCCACCAGCCCGAGCGCCAGCGTCGGTGATGGCATGGCGATGGCGACCCGCGCCGGCGCCAGCCTGATGAACCTGGAGTTCCAGCAGTTTCATCCCACCTGCCTGTATGACCCCGATGGCACACCCTTCCTGATCTCTGAGGCGGTGCGGGGTGAAGGGGGTCTGCTGCTGCGCCCGGATGGGCATCGCTTCATGGCCGATCATGATCCGCGCCTGGAGCTGGCGCCGCGTGATGTCGTGGCACGCGCCATCCTCGCCGAGATGCGCACGCACGGCCTCGAGCATGTCTGTCTGGATATCAGCGCGCTGGGGGCCGAGGCGATCGAGCACCACTTCCCGACCATCGCCGAGCACTGCCTGGCACGCGGGATCGATATTCGTCATGCACCGATTCCCGTCGTCCCTGCCGCCCACTACAGCTGCGGCGGCATCGCCACCGGACTGGATGGCGCTAGCGACCTGCCGGGCCTGTGGGCCATCGGCGAAGTCGCCTGCACGGGCCTGCACGGCGCCAATCGCATGGCCAGCAACTCGCTGCTCGAGTGCCTGGTGCAGGCGCGCGCCTGTGGTGAAGCACTTGGGCAGCCGCGTCGCGCCGAGGAGCCACGCCTGATGAGCACGCTCGACTCGCTGATGCCGCAACACGCTGCCCTGCTCACACAGCTTTCCGACAATGGTCAGGTCTGGCGCTGCGTGATGCGTCTGAGCGCCGACGAGGCGCGCACGCGCCTGCAAAGCTTGCGCCAGCTGATGAGTCTGCAGGCGGGGATAGAGCGCAGCCAGCACGGCCTGAGGGAGGCGTTGCAGCAGATAGCGCAGTGGGTCTCGCTGGAGGCGGGGCAAACGGCGGAGGCCGAGCAGCACAGGCAAGCTTCAGCGCCGCGTGCAGGGCTCGATCATCTTGAGCTCTATCAGGCTCTGACGCTGGCACCACTGCTGCTGCTCAGCGCCCATCAACGTCATGAGTCACGCGGCCTGCACTTCATCCGCGACTTCCCGATGCCGGCGCCGCGTGCCCGCGATAGCGTCATTCGCCTCTCGGCCTTCGCTGCCGCGACCTGAGCGGTTCAGCGTGGGTAGTCTCCCTGGGCAGCGACGCGCCGCAGGGTCTCCAATGGCGGCGGCTGACGCGGCAAGCCATGCGGCAAGGGCGGCCACAGCAACCACAGGCGCAGCTGGTGAAGGTCTTCGCTGGAGGCGCTATCCGGCCACAGCCATACCCGCTGGGTTTTCAGGTGCTGCTGGCCCGCGCCCTGCGCTCTCAAGCCCTGTAGCCCCAACCCCTGTGACCCCGCCCTCTGTGGCCCGAGACCCTGCGGCGAGATCTCAAGCCCGATCAGGCGTGGTGAGCACCACAGACAGCGCACGTTGACGGGCTGCCAGCTGCGTGAGGCATCATCGGCCCACCACCAGCAGAGCTGCATCTCCGGGTGACGATGGCGCGCATCTGACGCAGGCGGGGTGTCGCTGGCTTCGATCTCGACTTCAGTCTGGCTCACCGGCACTGGCGCCTGGCCACCACGGGCAAGCGCCGCATCGGCGCAGAGGCTGCCCCCCAGGGCCAGCCAGACTCGCGCCTCGGGGTCCTTGAGGCGCCGCCGAGCCTGGCGCCACCACGACACCAGCTCTACGGCCTGCAGCAGCCAGCCCAGCCCCATCACGCTCAGCAGCGCCATGACGCCATCCGGCAGCTGAGCAAGCCCCTCAAACGCACAATGCCCCGCCTCGAAAGGCAGGGCATTGCGTAGATATTGCCACTGACAGGTCCACCAGGTACTGACAACGAACTGGCCAGTCGCCAGCTCGGCAAGCCAGACCCACAAGGCGAGACTCGCCGCCAACAGCCCGACGCGCAGGCTGGCGTGGGTCGCGAACGCCTGTCTAGAGGCCCTTGAACTGATCGCGCTCGCCATTCTCGGCATTGGCGATCACCATGTTGATCAGGCGCTGGTACTCGGCATTGCCGCACGGGTCGCGCTTCATCAGCCACACGAAGAGGTCCTGGTCCTCTTCGGCCAGCAGCTGCACATAGAGCGCCTTGTCGTCTTCGCTCAAGGCGTCGAAACGCTGCTCCAGAAACGGCAGCAGCAGCAGATCGAGCTCCCACATGCCGCGACGCGAATGCCAATGAAGCCGCTTGCGAATCACATCTTCCATTGCCTGAACCTCAGTCGTCACATCAATGCGCGCAGTATACCCGAGGGGGGCGTCAGCGGCATCCGTTGACCCGTTGCTCGGGCAGGAATTGGCAATCCGTGCCGTGATCGGCAATGATGTCCCTAGTGCGTTGTTTTCTCAGGATTTGCCCATTATGCTGAGGAGATAACAATCACAAGGATGCGTGTGCCTGTCCGGTGACAAGAGGTCGCCCGGCTGCCGCATCACGAACGCCTTTCGCGAGAAAGGTGCAGGCATGGAGAGATCCGATGACCAAGTCCGAGCTGATCGAACAGATAGCCATGCGACAGCCTGAGTTGTCGCTCAAGGATGTAGAGGCCGCGGTTCGCATCATCCTCGATGATGTGACAGACGCCCTGGCCCACGGCGGTCGCGTCGAGATTCGCGGTTTCGGCAGCTTCTCGCTGCACTATCGTGAGCCACGACTGGGGCGCAACCCCAAGACCGGTGAGCCGGTGGACCTGGATGGCAAGTTCGTCCCCCACTTCAAGCCCGGCAAGGAGCTGCGCGAGCAGGTCGATGCCAGTCGCGCCCTGGGGTATTGACGACAGCGCGACTGATGACAGTGCTAAAGACGACAACACAACTGACGGCGCGACTGACTGACAGCGCTGCCCGCAGAGGAAGACCCGGCGTGACGGGGCCGGCTGGCTCAGCGCCGGCCGACATCTGCTCAAGCCGTCATGCCAGAGACGACAGCCACCCACCTCACGGCGTCGCCGCCAAGACTCGCGCGATGGGCAGTGATACACTCGCTCCCAGATGATTCACGACTGCATTTCATGACAAGGAAACCGTTATGCGTTGGCTAAAAGGTCTCGTTCTGGCCGTGATCCTGCTGATCGTCCTGCTGGTCGGTATTCTCTTTGCCGTTCACAACCAGCAAGCCGTGCCCCTCGACCTCATCTGGGTAGAGCTGCCTGCTGCGTCCCTTTCCATGTGGCTGCTGTTCTCGCTGGCCGTCGGCGTCGTGCTTGGCATGGTCGCGATGACGGGCATGTACCTGCGCCTGCGCACGCTGTTGACCCGTGCCCAGCGTCGCAACCAGCAGCAACGCAAGGAACTGGACCAACTGCGCATCCAGGAGATCAAGGAAGTGGCATAAATGCCTGATCTGATATTGCTGGGATTGCTGATGGCGGCCATCGCCATCGGATTCTGGCTGGGGCGGCGTGATCGTCGCCCCGATGAACAAGCACCGGCTCCTGCCACCCTGTCCCGCGACTACTTCGTCGGCCTCAATCATCTGCTCAACGAGCAGCCTGATCGTGCCATCGAAACCTTCGTTCAGGCCCTGGAAGTCAACAGCGACACCGTCGATACCCACATCGCGCTGGGCAATCTCTATCGCAGTCGCGGCGAAGTCGATCGTGCCGTCAAGATTCACCAGAACCTGCTGGCCCGCCCTGCCCTGGATAGCGAACAGGGCGAGCGTGTCCAGCTGGAACTGGCCCGCGACTTCATGCGCAGCGGTGTCTATGACCGCGCCGAGAAGCTGCTGGAAACCCTCCTCAAGCAAGCGCAGCACGACAGCCATCGGCGTGCCGGCCGCCGCCTGTTGATCGACCTCCTCGAGCGGGAACGCGAATGGGAGGCCGCGCTCGAAGTCGCCCACGCCATTCTGCGCCAGGAAGGCGGCATCCGCCGCGCAGCGGCCCACTGGCACTGCGAACTGGCCGCGCTGGATATCGCCGAAGGCAGTCAGGCGATGGCCCGCAAGCGCCTCAAGCAGGCGCTCTCCACCGACGAGAAATGCGTACGCGCCAACTGGATGCTGGCCGAGATCGAATTCGATCATGCCAACTACAAGCAGTGCATCCGCCTGCTGCAGCGCATTCCGCGTCAGGACACCGGCTTCACCCCCATCATCCTCGAGCCACTGGGCAACGCCTTTCGCATGCTGGATGACGAGAGCGGCCTGGTACGCCTGCTGCATCAGGAAGTCGAGCGCGCGCCCTACACCACGACGGTAATCAGCCTTGCGCAACTGATCGAGCGCCGCGAGGGTGTCGAGGCCGCCGCCAGCTTCGCCAGCGAGCAGCTGCATCGTCACCCCAGCCTGCGCGGCGTCGACTACCTGCTCGATCTCTACCTGCTGGATGCCGATGAGCGCGAGACCGAGCGTTTCAATCTGCTCAAGCGTCATACCCAGCAACTGATCCAGGCGCGTCCTCGCCATCGCTGTCATCGCTGCGGCTTCGAAGCCTCGATGCTGCTCTGGCAATGTCCGAAGTGTCGTCACTGGGGCACGGTCAAGCCGATCACCGGCCTGGAAGGCGAGTAACGGCGCCAGCTGGCACACAGATACCAGCAGACAGACCACAGACACCAGAACGAAAAGCCCCCTGCAGCACGCTGCAGGGGGCTTTTTCATGCCACTTTCATGTCTTCCGGGCTGGCGCTATCGAACTGACGCTAGCGATCATATCAGCCCTGCTCGGCGGCACGCTCGCGCAGGCGCGGCGAGAGCAGCTCGCCCACGAGACAGGCTGCCAGGATGACGGCCACGAAATACGGCCAGTCGTCGAATGACAGCTCTGCGACGCCCAGGGCATCGACGAAGATCGCCAGGATGCAGACCGGGCTGACATAGCGAATCATGAACAGCCACAGACGATAGCCGGCTTCGCTCAGATTCAGCTCATCGCGCAGCATGCTGCTCTTGAAGACGAACCCGGCCAGCAGCGCCATGGCGATGCCACCGATCGGCATCATCCAGCGCGAGGTCAGGTAATCGAGCCAGTCGAAGAAGTGCTTGCCGGCCAGCGTCCAGTCCGCGCCGAGATTGAACGACAGCATCGCGAACATCGCCACCAGCCACAGCACGCTGCCAGCCAGCCACGAGGCCTTGGTGCGGCTCATATTGCGGTTCTCGCTCATCCAGGCGACGGTCGCCTCGATCATCGAGATGGCGGAGGTCAGGGCGGCGATCGAGAGCATGGCGAAGAACAGCACCCCGAACAGCTGCCCGAAGGGCATCTGGTTGAAGGCCACCGGCAGACTCATGAAGATCAGCCCCGGCCCGGAGGACGGGTCCATGCCATTGGCGAAGATAATCGGGAAGATCGCCAGTCCCGCCATCAGCGCCACCAGGGTATCGGCGATCGCCACCGTGAAGGTGGTGCGGGCGATGGAAGTGCCCGACGGCAGGTAGGAGCCGTAGGTGAGGATGGCACCGGAGGCCAGCGACAGGGTAAAGAAGGCATGCCCCAGCGCGGCCAGCACCCCCTCGCTGCTCAAGCGCGTGACATCGAAATCGAACAGGAAGTGGAAGCCTGCCGAGAAGTTGCCCGAGGTCAGGGCATAGCCGATCATGATCAGCAGCATGATCACCATGCCCGGCATCATCCAGCGCACGCTCTTCTCGACGCCTTCCTGCACCCCGCGCCCGACGATCAGCATCGTCACCACCGTCACCAGCGTGGCCCAGCCACCCAGCGCCCAGGGGTTGGCGTTGCCGGCCTCGAAGATGGCGCCCAGCTCCGCGACGCTGTGTCCGGACAGCGCGCCACTGGCCATCTTCCACAGGTAACTGAACGACCACCCCGCCACCACGACATAGAACGACAGGATCATGAAGCCGGCCAGCATCGCGATCCAGCCGAAGACCTTCCACAACGGACTGGCCCCCGCTTCACGCGCCAGATTGGCAATCGCCTCGATGGGGCTGCCGCGCCCGCGCCGCCCGAAGGCGATCTCCGCCATCATCACGGGCACGCCCACGGCGAGAATGCAGGCCAGATACACCAGCACGAAGGCGCCCCCGCCGTACTCACCGGTGATATAGGGAAACTTCCAGATATTGCCCAGCCCTACCGCGGAACCGGTAGCTGCAAGGATGAAGCCCCAGCGACTGATCCAGAGATTCTTGGGTTGCTGTCTTGCCGTCATGGAATACCTTACGAGTTATTGTTGTGAGCCAGTGGTGATCGACGCAACGCCTGGCCGTCTTGGGTGCTCACACAGACCATTTTACTGATATGAAGCAGGTTCGTCCGCGATTCCCATCGAAAATCACCACGATTCCCTCAGAATTCCTCTGCGAAAACGCCATCACCACACGACGGCAATCACTCTACATTGGATGTTTCAAATTGGTAACATTTGAAACGATTCCTGCCTCCCTGGCCTGACAAGCAACCTCCCCTGAGACGCACCGCGCCGCAAAAGGACCCGACATCACCGCATCACTGGAGTAGGCTCATGCAAGAGACGCCGACCAGAACGCTCTGGCTAGAGAGTGCTGGGCCTGGGAGTGCCTGACCAGAGAGCGTCGGGACAAAGAGCGTCTGGCCTCACCCAGCAGCGCAGACAAGGAGTCGTCATGCATCGTCAATTCGCGGTTATCGGACTGGGCTATTTCGGCAGCACCGTCGCGCGGGAACTCAGGCGCCATGACCATGAAGTGCTCGGCGTGGACGCCGATGAGAAGCGCCTCAATGCCGTGGCAGACCTGCTCAATCAAGCCGTGATCGCGGACCCCACCGATGAACATGCCCTGCAGGAGCTGGGGCTTGAGCAGTACGACGCCGTCTTGATCGATCTGGCCGACTCGATGGAACAGAGCCTGATCTGCGCGCTGCTGGCCAAGGAGCTCGGCGCCAGGGAGCTGTGGGTCAAGGCCACCTCGGATGCACACCACAAGCTGCTCAGTCGTCTGGGTGTCGATCACATCGTGCATCCGGAGTACGACCTGGGCGTGCGTGTGGCGGAAAGCCTCGCCTACCATGCCATGGTCGACTTCATCCATCTCGGCGATCACCAGTTCGTGGTCGAGCTGGAGGTCAGTGCACGACTGGGCGATGACTGCCAGCAGCTCGATCAGCTGCCCATCGATGACGACATCAGCGTGATCGCGCTGCGCAAGGGCAAGACACTCGATCGCCAACCCTCCGGCAGCACGCGACTGGCCGCCGGTGACCATCTGGTCCTGATCGGCGAGCTGAGCGCGCTGCGCAAGCTGGGAGCGCATCTATGAGGCAGCGCTACCGGCGCTATCTCCGCCCCCTGACCCGCAGCCCACGCGGGCCCATCATCCATCTGTCGCCGCCGGAGATTCTGCTGAGCGGCTTTCTGGGCCTCGGCATGCTGGGCGCCTGCCTGCTGAAACTGCCCGGCATGCATCAGCAGGGCTTGAGCTGGCTGTCGGCGCTGTTCACCGCGACCTCTGCCGTCACGGTCACCGGCCTCTCCGTCACTCCGCTCAGCGACTTCACCCTCGCGGGCCAGACCGTCGTGCTGATACTGATCCAGCTCGGCGGACTCGGCTTCATGACCATCGCCGCCCTGTCGCTGGTGATGCTGGGCCAGCGCCTGCCGATGCATCAGACCAGCCTGCTGCGCGAGGCGCTCAATCGCAGCAGCTCACGCGAGATAGGCCGCCTGCTCAAGATCATCACCGCCTTTGCGCTGACGCTCGAGCTGGCAGGCGCCTCCTTGCTGGCGTTGGACTGGGTGCCCGAGTACGGCTGGCAGGAGGGGCTCTGGCTGAGCCTCTTCCACTCGGTCTCGGCCTTCAACAATGCCGGCTTCACCCTGTGGCCGGACAGCCTGATGCGCGAGGCGGCCAATCCCCTGACCAGCGGCGTGATCGGCATCCTGTTCATGACCGGCGGCATCGGCTTTGCCGTCATCGGCGAGCTGCGCGAGCGGCGTCGCCAACATGGCTGGCGCGTATTGCTGCAGCCGTCACGCTTCTCGGTGCAGACACGCCTGGTGATCGAGGCCACCGTGGCGCTCAATCTACTGAGCCTGGTGGTGATACTGGCGCTTGAATGGCGCAACCCCGGCACGCTGGGCGCCATGGCCAGTCATGGCGAACGCCTGCTCGCCGCTGCCTTCATGGCCATCACACCGCGCACCGCCGGGTTCAGCGTCATCGATTCCGCCGAGATGACACAAGCCTCGACCCTGTGGACCATGGCGCTGATGTTCATCGGCGGCGGCAGCGGTTCGACGGCCAGCGGCATCAAATTGACCACCTTCGTGGTGCTGCTGCTGACCACGCGCGCCTTTCTGCGCAGCGAGCCCTCCCCCACCCTGCATGGCCGCCGCATCGGCGATGACACCGTCTTCAAGTCGATCGCCGTGGCACTGGCGGCGATGCTGCTGATCTTCAGCATGCTGTTCGGCCTGACCATCACCGACCCGGACCACGCCTTTCTGTCGCTGGCCTTCGAGACCGTCTCGGCCTTCGGCACCGTCGGCCTGAGCCACGGCCTGACGCCCGAGCTCTCGCCCGGCGGGCAATTGCTGATCATCGCGACCATGCTGCTGGGCCGCACCGGACCACTCGCCCTCGGCTACCTGCTGGCGACCCGCAGCCGCCCCGGCATCAGCTATGCGCGTACCGAGCTTTCGATCGGCTGATGGCGCACAGCGATAACACAAGAAATGATGCCTCAGAACGACGAAAGCCCCGACGCAGGGCGTCGGGGCTTTCGTGAGCATGGTCACCCGCTCAGGGAGCGGCGGGTGAGGTCAGGCAATGACCTCAGTGATCATCATCATGATCATCGTGGTCATCATGCTCTTCAAGACGCTGATGTGCGTGCGTCTCGCCGTCGTACTCATCCACTCGGGCCTTGAGCTTCTGACCTGGGCGGAATGTCACCACGCGACGCGCGGAGATCGGAATCTCCTCGCCTGTCTTGGGATTGCGCCCCGGACGTTCGCGCTTGTCACGTAGATCGAAGTTGCCGAAACCGGACAGCTTCACCTGTTCATTTTCCCGCAGGCAACCGCGAATCTCGTCGAAGAATACCTCTACCATCGACTTGGCTTCGCGCTTGGACATGCCGAGTTCTGCGTGCAGATGCTCGGCAAGTTCCGCCTTGGTCAACGCTCCCATGTCCGCTCCCTCGTTCAAGTGGCGACTCATGCTCTCAGCGCCGCCCCGAAACGTGTGTGGCCATCGGTGACGATCGCATCGACTAACTGATTGATTTCCTCATCATTCAGCGTGCGCGAAGGATGCTGCCAGGTCAAGCCCAGGGCGAGCGACTTGTGACCATCGGCTACCCCCTGCCCCTGATAGACGTCAAACAGGCGCAGGTCCGTCAGCCATTCACCGGCTTGCGAGCGGATGGCGTCGAGCAGCGACTGCACGTGAACGCCCTCTTCGACCACGAAGGCCAGGTCACGACGCACTTCCGGATACTTGGAGAGCGGCGCGAAGCGCGGCAGACGGCCTGCGCAGGCAGAGGCCAGCGTGATCTCGAACACGAACACCTCGACCTTCAGGCCAAGCTCGGCGCGCGCCGCCGGGTGCAGGGCACCCATCCAGCCCGCCGGCTCGCCATTGAAGAACAGCTGAGCGCACTGGCCCGGGTGCAGTGCCGGATGCTCGGCGGCTTCGAAGCGCCAGGCATCCAGATTGCCGCCCAGTGCCAGCAGTGCCTCGACATCGCCCTTGAGATCGAAGAAGTCGACCTTGTCACGACCGCCATTCCAGCCTTCCGGCAGACGTGCACCGGTGATCAGGCCGCCGATCATCGGCGTCTGCTCGAGGGAGTCCAGCTCGCCACGGAACACAAGCCCGGTCTCGAACAGGCGCACGCGCGACTGCTGACGATTGAGGTTGTGGCTCAGCGCCTTGACCAGCCCCGGCAGCAGTGAGCTGCGCATCACCGCCATGTCGCTGGAAATCGGGTTGGCCAGTGCCGGCGCCACCCCTTGCGGGTCCAGCGTCTTCTGCAGCTCAGGGGCGACGAAGCTGTAGCTGATCGCTTCCTGATAGCCCCGCGCCACCAGCTGACGACGCAGGGTGGTCAGCGGCTGGGTGGTCTCATTGGCCACGGCCGGTGCCAGACGCGCGTTCGGACGGCTGACCGGCAGATTGTTGTAGCCGTGGATGCGCGCCAGCTCTTCGATCAGGTCAGCCTCGATGCTGACATCGAAACGCCAGCTCGGCACCGTCACCTGCCATTGGCTATCGCCATTCGCGGCGACCTGCATGCCCAGACGCTCGAGAATCTCGACGATCTCGTCATCCGGCAGTGCCATGCCCAGCGTGCGCTCGACACTGGCGCCGCTCAGGCTGACGACGGCGGCCTTGGGCAGCGCTGCGTCGCTGGCGACCTCGATGATCGGGCCCGGCTTGCCGCCGGTGATCTCGAGCAGCAGGGCTGTCGCGCGCTCGATGGCATCACGCTGCAGCTGGGCGTCCACACCACGCTCGAAACGATGCGAGCTGTCGGTGTGCAGGCCGTAGCTGCGCGCCTTGCCAGCGACGCTCAACGGCGCGAAGAAGGCCGACTCGAAGAAGATGTCGCGCGTCTCGGCGTTCACGCCACTGCCTTCGCCACCCATCACACCGGCGATGGCCAGCGGGCCCTTCTCGTCGGCGATGACCAGGGTGTCGTCACGCAGCGCGACTTCCTGACCGTCGAGCAGCGTCAGCGGCTCTTCAGCGGCTGCCATGCGCACCTCGATGCCACCGTTCAGGCGTGCCAGATCGAAGGCGTGCATCGGCTGGCCGAGTTCGAGCAGCACGTAGTTGGTGACGTCGACGACGGGGTCGATGCTGCGGATGCCACTGCGACGCAGACGCTCCTCGAGCCACAGCGGCGAGGTCGCGGCGACATTGACGTCACGCACGACACGTCCCAGATAGCGCGGGCACGCCTCTGGCGCGCTGACGGTGACCGGGAAGGTATCGTCGATCTGGGCGGCGACCGGCTCAATGCTCGGCGCCGTGACGGCGAGACGGTTGAGCACGCCGACTTCACGCGCCAGACCCTTGACGCTCAGGCAGTCGCCGCGGTTCGGGGTCAGATCGACCTCGATGGCGTTGTCGTCAAGATTCAGGAAGTCACGGGCATCACGGCCCACCGGCGCGTCCGCGGCCAGCACCATGATGCCGTCGGAGGCTTCGGCTTCCAGACCCAGCTCGGAGGCGCCACAGATCATGCCGCGGGATTCGACACCGCGCAGCTTGGCCTTGCGAATCTTGAAGTCGCCCGGCAGCTTGGCGCCGACCTGAGCGAAGAGCACCTTCTGGCCAGCGGCGACATTCGGCGCGCCACAGACGACCTGCACCAGTGCACCACTGCCATCATCCACCTGGCAGACATTGAGGCGATCGGCCTCCGGGTGCGGTTGCTTGTCCTTGACCTCGGCCACGACCACACCGGTGAACTCACCGGCGACCGCTTCGATACCATCGACTTCCAGACCGGCCATGGTGACCTGATCGGCCAGCTGCTGGGTGTTCAGTTCCGGCGACACCCACTCACGCAGCCACTGTTCGGAAAATTTCATCTTGCTGTCCTGTTCCGTAAGTTCACGCCCTCAAGGCGCGATACGTGAATGAGTGCCTAGCTGAACTGGCGAAGGAAACGCAGGTCGTTCTCGAAGAACAACCGCAGGTCGTTGACGCCGTAACGCAGCATCGCCAGACGCTCCACGCCCATGCCGAAGGCGAAGCCGCGGAAGCGCTCGCTATCGATACCGGAGTGACGGAAGACTTCCGGATGCACCATGCCGCACCCCATCACCTCGAGCCAGCCGGTGTGGGAGCAGACACGACAGCCGTCACCGGCACACATCACGCACTGGATATCGACTTCAGCGGACGGTTCGGTGAACGGGAAGTAGGACGGACGGAAGCGCACTTCCAGGTCATCACGCTCGAAGAAGGCATGCAGGAACTCTTCGACGGTGCCCTTGAGGTCGGCGAAGCTGACATTCTCGTCGACCAGCAGACCCTCGACCTGATGGAACATCGGGGTATGGGTCAGATCGGAGTCGCAGCGATAGACGCGGCCCGGGCAGACGATGCGCAGCGGCGGCTCACTGGCCTTCATGCTGCGTACCTGCACCGGTGAGGTGTGAGTGCGCAGAAGACGCGTGGCATCGAAATAGAAGGTGTCATGCATCGCGCGCGCCGGGTGATGCGACGGGATGTTCAGCGCTTCGAAGTTGTGATGGTCATCTTCGATTTCCGGCCCTTCAGCGACACCGTAACCGATGTGCGAGAAGAAGCTTTCGATACGCTCAAGCGTGCGGGTGACCGGGTGCAGGCCGCCTACCGGCTCACCACGGCCCGGCAGGGTCACATCGACGCGCTCGGCGGCAAGACGCGCATTGAGCGCCGCCGTTTCCAGCGTATTGCGACGTGCATCCAACTCGCCACTCAGCAGCTGCTTGGCTTCGTTGATGGTCTCACCGGCCTTGGGACGCTCTTCGGGGGACAGCTTGCCGAGGCCCTTGAGCAGTGCGGTGATCTCGCCCTTCTTGCCGAGAAAACGTACCCGTACCTCGTCGAGGGTCTGGACGTCTTCGGCCGCCTGGATCGCGGTGCGTGCTTCGTCCACCAGGGTGGAAAGATGTTCCATCCGTTCAGCTCCGATCGCTTGAGTCACTGGCGCGGCAATGTCCGCCACCAATGGAAGTCGCGCCGACCCGAAGGTCGGCAGGGAGAGCGCTCCGCCTGCGGTGAGTCACACAGACGATCGCGCCCTTGCCAGAGACCGGCCCACAACGCGGCCAATCCCGTTCATGTCGCTGCTGACCCACCGCCGGCTCTCTGACGGCAGGCCAAACAAAAACAGGGGAAGAGCGGCTGCTCTTCCCCTGTGACGTAACACGTCATCTCGATACCGCCTGAGTTGTCCAATGCAAGCATTCGACAGTCACGGCCCGATTCGCCACCTGAGCGGCTCGCCGGGACTGGGCGACATCTGATCCGGTCACTTACTGAGCAGCCTTGGCCTTCTCGACGATGGCAGCAAAGGCAGCTTTTTCGTGAACCGCGATATCGGCGAGGACCTTGCGGTCGATCTCGATATTGGCCTTCTTCAGGCCAGCGATGAAGCGGCTGTAGGACATGCCATTGATGCGGGCCGCAGCGTTGATACGCGCGATCCACAGGGCACGGAACTGACGCTTGCGGACACGACGGTCACGGTAAGCGTACTGGCCGGCCTTGATGACAGCCTGCTTGGCTACGCGGAAGACGCGTGAACGCGCTCCGTAGTAACCCTTGGCCTGCTTCATGATCTTCTTGTGACGGCGACGTGCGACGACGCCACGCTTGACGCGGGACATAGCGTACTCCTGATATTAAGAAAGTTGGACCGAGGTAAGGACGGCTTACAGGTTCGGCAGCATGCGCTGGATCAGCGCCTTGTCTGCAGCGTGAACCTGCTTCATGCCACGCAGCTGACGCTTACGCTTGGTCGACTTCTTGGTCAGGATGTGGCTACGGAAGGACTGCTTGTGCTTGAAGCCGTTGGCAGTCTTCTTGAAGCGCTTGGCAGCGCCGCGGTTAGTCTTGATCTTCGGCATGAGTATTAACTCCGCTCGGTTTCTTGAGAAAATCCAGGGCCGACAAAAAGAGCCACGCCCGCAGGCGTGACCCTGATGTGTCCGTTTTACTGCCTATGGATCACTTCTTTTTCGGCGCGAGAATCATGATCATCTGACGGCCTTCCATTTTCGGGAAGGACTCGACGGTCACGAGCTCCGAGAGGTCGCCGGCGATCCGTTCCATCAGCTTGCGGCCGATGTCCTGGTGCGCCATTTCGCGACCACGGAAGCGCAAGGTTACCTTACCCTTGTCTCCGCCTTCGATGAAGCGAGTCAGGTTGCGTAGCTTGACCTGATAATCGCCTTCATCGGTACCAGGACGGAATTTGACTTCCTTGACCTGGATCTGTTTCTGCTTCTTCTTCTGCAGATTCTTCTGTTTCTTCTCGTCGAAAAGAAACTTGCCGTAATCCATGATCTTGCAGACGATGGGGTCGGCATTGGAAATCTGGACGAGGTCGAGCCCTGCCTCTTCGGCCTTGACAAGCGCATCTTTGGTTGACACTACGCCAACCTGCTCGCCATCTGCGTCGATGAGGCGGACTTCGTCCGCACGAATACGGTCATTGATGGGAGCCCGCTTTTCCTGGGGGCGTCCGCGCTGATTATTCCGCTTGATCGTTGCGTCTCCGTTTGGCTGAAATTCGTTACTGTCAGACCTGTTCTTCCTTCAGGCGTTCCATGAATTCTGAAACTTTCATGGTGCCGAGGTCTTCACCGGAACGGGTTCTGACAGCTACTGCATCAGCTTCCACTTCCTTGTCGCCAACGACGATGAGGTAAGGAACCTTCTGCAGAGTATGCTCACGGATTTTAAAGCCGATCTTCTCGTTCCTCAAGTCTGCTTTGACACGGATGTCATGTTTCTCGAGGCGAGAGACCAGATCCTTGGCATATTCTGCCTGGGAATCCGTGATATTCATTACGACAACCTGCTCCGGGGCGAGCCAGAATGGCATCGCGCCTGCGTGGTGCTCGATCAGGATGCCGAGGAAGCGCTCGAAGGAGCCGAGAATCGCGCGGTGCAACATGACCGGCATGCGACGCTCTCCACTTTCATCGACAAACTGGGCACTGAGACGCTCAGGCAGATTGAAGTCGAGCTGTAGAGTACCACACTGCCAGACACGATTCAGACAATCTCGCAGAGAGAATTCAATCTTTGGTCCATAGAAGGCACCCTCACCCGGCTGCAGCTCCCACGGCAGGCCAGTCGCATCCAGTGCTGCCTGCAGGCCGGCTTCGGCCTTGTCCCACGCTTCCGGCTCACCGATGAAGGATTCCGGACGGGTGGAGAGCTTCAGTTCGACGTCTTCGAAGCCGAACTGACGGTAGACTTCCAGCGTCAGACGGATGAAGTCCTCGGCCTCGGACTCGACCTGATTCTCGGTACAGAAGATGTGGGCGTCATCCTGGGTGAAGCCACGCACGCGCATCAGACCATGCAGAGAGCCGGACGGCTCGTTGCGGTGGCAGGAGCCGAACTCGGCCAGACGCAGCGGCAGGTCACGGTAGCTCTTCAGGCCCTGATTGAAGACCTGGACGTGACACGGGCAGTTCATCGGCTTGACCGCGTACTCACGCTTCTCGGACTCGGTGGTGAACATCAGCTCGTTGTAATGTCCCCAGTGCCCGGACTTCTTCCACAGCGAAAGATCGACCACCTGCGGCGTCTTGATCTCCTGGTAGCCATTGGCACGCTGGATACGACGCATGTACTGCTCGAGCACCTGATACATGGTCCAGCCATTCGGGTGCCAGAACACCATGCCCGGCGCTTCTTCCTGCATATGGAAGAGGTCCAGCTTCTTGGCCAGCTTGCGGTGATCGCGCTTCTCGGCTTCCTCGAGACGCTTGAGGTAGGCCTTGAGCTGCTTCTTGTCCGGCCAGGCGGTGCCATAGATGCGGGTCAGCATCGGCTTGGTGGAATCACCACGCCAGTAGGCACCGGCCAGCTTGAGCAGCTGGAAGTGCTTGAGGTGACGGGTATTCGGCACGTGCGGACCGCGGCACATGTCAGTGTATTCTTCGTGGTGGTAAAGGCGGATGGTGTCGCCTTCGCCGATGCCCTCGATGATCTCCTGCTTGTACGGCTCATCGCGCTTCTCGAAAGCGGCCATGGCCTGGTCACGCGAGACATACTCACGCACCACATCGTACTCGCTGTCGATCAGCTGCTTCATGCGCTTCTCGATGGTCTCGAGATCTTCCGGGGTGACCGAGCGGCCAAAGTCGATGTCGTAATAGAAACCGTCATCGATGACCGGGCCGATGGCCATCTTGGCCTCCGGGTAGAGCTGCTTGACGGCATGACCGATCAGGTGCGCGCAGGAGTGACGAATCACGTCCAGGCCTTCCGCATCACGCGCCGTGAGAATGGCGACGTTGGCGTCTTCGGTGATCATGTCAGCGGCATCGACCTCGACGCCATTGATCTTGCCGGCCACGCAGGCCTTGGCAAGACCGGGACCGATGGACTCGGCCAGCTGCATCACGGAAATCGGGGTATCGAAGGTACGCTGGCTGCCGTCAGGCAGAGTAACGATAGGCATGAAGAATTCCTTGCGTTCAGTGGTGGCCCTTACCAAGGGTCACGTGAAGCGAATTTGGCCGAACGCGGGGCGTCGGCTCGAAATGGGGGCAATGACGATCACGCCCTCGCGTTACTGACCCCGGCCTACAATGCCTGGGGCGCCGCCCACTGCCCCATGATGATCGAGCGACCAGTCAGGGTGTGGACACATAACGCGGGAACATGAACGAGGCAAGACCTTAGCAGCCCGTTCAAAAGTCGTAAAGATACGCTTGAGCCACTGAAGACCATGCACGACACGAACGCAGACGGGGCGCCCTGAGGCGCCCCGTCTGATTCAGCTTACCGCGTTCGGCTTACTTGACTTCAGCAAGCTCGACACGACGGTTTTCGGCACGGCCTGCAGCGGTATCGTTGCTGGCGACCGGCTGCTCTTCACCGTAACCCACAGTCTGGATACGGTTGGCGCCAACACCTTCGGAAGCCAGGTAGGCTTTCACGGAGTCAGCACGCTTCTGGGACAGCTGCTTGTTGTAGGAGTCAGAACCCACGGAGTCAGTGTGACCTTCGACGCGAACGCGGACGTTCTCGTTGGAGACCAGCTTGGCCGCCACACCGTTCAGCACTTTCTCGGCGTTGGCAGTCAGCTTGGCGGAGTCGAACTCGAAGTTCACGTCACGCAGGACGAGGTCAGCGACACAGCCCAGGGCATTGACCTTGGCGCCGGCCGGGGTGTTCGGGCACTGGTCCTGGTAGTCCGGCACGCCGTCACCGTCGGAATCGAGCGGGCAGCCTTTCGCGTCAACAGTGACGCCGGCCGGAGTACCCGGGCACTGGTCCTTGTAGTCAGCAACGCCGTCACCGTCGGTGTCCAGCGGGCAGCCTTTCGCATCAACAGCGACGCCTGCCGGAGTCCCCGGGCATTCGTCACGGTCGTTCGGCACGCCGTCGCCATCGTCGTCCATGGACTTCGGAGCATCGTCAGCACACAGCAGTGCGCCAGCGGTCGCGCCGCCGACAGCACCCAGAGAAGCGCCGGTGTCTTCGTCGCTGTCGCCAGAGACGCCGTAACCAATCCCGCCACCGATCAGGCCACCGGCCAGACCGCAGACGAACGGCTGGCTGTACCAGGGCTTCTCAGCAGATGAAGACTGGGAAGCAGAGCTTGCGCAGCCAGACAGGCCAACAACCAATGCAGAACCCAGAACCAGGCCAGTCGTAGATCTTTTCATGTAAGACTCCTTCTTAACACAGCGCAATATGTAACGAGGGTGTTACGTATCGACTCAGTATAAGAGCCGAACTCGTTACGATGAAAGGAATTTTATTCAAATCTTCCTTTAAGAAGAAAGCACATGCAGGTGCGTCCTTCCAGCTCTGATCGGGTCTGTTTCCCTTGAAAACGGTACCGATCCTCAGGCATACGGTGAAGGAAAACAGTGTTTTTTGCAACGTCGAAAAACTTTGACACTAACTGTATCATAATGGCGACGCTGTAAAACCCCTGTTTTACTCTCTTCCAAGGTGCTGGCGAACCAGCCCCTCGAAAATCTCGACGCCGGGCGCCAACAGCGTATCAGGAAAATCGTAATCGGGGTGGTGAAGCCCCGGCATTTCCTCACCTGCGCCAAATGTGAACATGGCGGCGTGGCAGTCACGTGCCAGCACGCCAAAGTCCTCGGACCAGCGATGTGCCTGAGGAAGTTCCACGCAATCAAGCCCTTGCTGTCGCGCCACGCGGCGAATCATGTCGTTCGCCTCAGGCGAATTCCAGGTCGCATCGAAGGTGTCACACCAGTCCACATCGATGCCCAGACGGTCTTCTTCCGCCTCGCTGCGCGCCAGTGACACCGCCGCTTCGGCCAGCGCCTTCATCATGTCATCGCTCTCGGTGCGCAGGGTGACCATCACCTCGGCGTCGCCCGGTGAGGTGCCGAACGCGACCTCGCCCAGGCGCGCATGAATCAGGGTCACCATCGCAAGTCCGGTCTCATCGGCAAATTGCAACGGCAGACGCGACAGGCCTTGCATGATGCGACACATGGCCATCGCCGGGCTGCGACCATTTTCCGGGTGGGCCGCATGTGCACAGAGCCCGGAAAGCCGCACGATCATGCCGCGTGAGGCGCAGGTGAAGGCATGGTCGCGCACGCTGACTTCCCCGAGGGGGCGCCCCGGCAGGTTGTGACACGAGTAGAGATAGTCCGGCTTGAGCGCGGCAAAGGCCTTGCTGCGCACGACGGCGCGCGCGCCTTCGCCGGTTTCCTCGGCGGGCTGGAACAGCAACACCACCTCGCCCCTGGCGACCGGAGACGCCGCCAGGCGCTGCGCCACGCCCAGCATCCAGCTCATGTGGCCGTCATGGCCACACAGGTGCCCGACATGCGGGTGACAGGAGGACCAGTCGCCGCGTGGCGCCTCATCGATGGGCAGCGCATCCAGCTCACAGCGCAGCATGACGCGCGGGCCTGGCTCGGCGCCGCGGAAGATGGCGGCCAGACCATGCCCGCCCAGCCCGCTGACCACCTCGGCGCCGGCCTCCTGCATCCAGCCGGCGATGCAGGCCGCCGTGGCGGCTTCCTGTCCGGAGAGTTCCGGTGAGCGGTGCAGCGCGTGACGCAGCTCGGCCAGCGGCGTGCCCAGCAAGGAAAGTGTCGTGTTCATGCCTGCCTCGTGAAGACTCATCAGACGGCCTGCCCCAGATCTGCTGGCGAAGCGGGACGCTTGCGCCCCAGGTAATGCTGATGCCAGAACTCCATGTTGCTCAGCACGCAACTCGCCGCCAGCTGCAGCGGCTCCGTCAGCGCTTCCTCGACGGCGATGCGCTCCTTGTCTTCGGCAAGGCGTTCACGCGGCGACAGCTCCTTGCGCGCCGAATGGGTGTGCAGGTGTGATACCCGCCCATGCAGGACACCGAAGACCGAGAGCACGTCATCTTCGGCCAGCCTGGTATCGAGAATCTCGATCAACACCTTGCAGCGCAGACCGCCTTCCACCATGTCGACCTGCCCGGCCTGCATGGCGCGTGCGATGGCTTCGAGGCTTTCCAGACAGTTGGCGCGCGCCTGGATGAGCTCTTGCTCGCGACGCGCCTCACGCACCTTGACCTCGCGGCGCAGCTTGAGGGCATAGAACGCCAATCCCGCGATGATGATGATCGCGATGACGGCCAGAATGATGCTGATAGTCAGGGACATGCCTTTCTCCTGCGGTAAACAAGCCATGAGTATAGGGACTGCACACGCGACACCCAAGGCGG
The DNA here is from genome assembly GCF_983723665.1 of Cobetia sp. Lineage (NCBI taxonomy): Bacteria > Pseudomonadati > Pseudomonadota > Gammaproteobacteria > Oceanospirillales > Halomonadaceae > Cobetia > Cobetia sp. Next base: position 21,206 of record NZ_CFDJES010000048.1, read on the forward strand.
GGCGCTGCGACCGATGACCACGTAGCCCGCCCTCGCCCGCGCCTTGCGTCAACAAAAGGCCCCGCATCAGGGATACGGGGCCAGTCGTGTCATTCACTCTTGCACGCTTTTCTCTGTCGCACTCATGCTTCGCCCGGCGCGCGAGCAGTCAATCTGTCAGCGCAGACCTTCACCGCCCCGCCATCAAGGCTTCGAAGCTGGCCTTGAGCTTGAGATTCTGCGCCTGATGCGAGTAATTGCGTGCCAGGCTGGCCAACGCAGCGCTCAGCACCTGAGTATCGCTCTCTAGCAGATGGGTGCAGCGCTCGGCCCACTGCTGTGGCGTGGACTCTGCCGCCATGACCAGCTCAGGGTGGTCATCGAGCAGCTCAGCCGAGCCAACCCGCGCATTGAGCAGCACCGGCGCACCACAGGCCATCGCCTCCAGCGCGACACGCCCGAATTCCTCGATATGGGCCGGCATCACGAACAGGTCCAGCGCACCATAGAGCGTCTCGACCTCGGGAATGGTCGAGCGCCAGATCATGCGCTCGGCGATGCCCGCCTCCCTGGCCTGCTGCTGGTAAGGCGCGGCATCATCCTTGCCTACCACCAGGAAGCGATAGCGGCCCGGTGAGGCCTGCTCCATCAGTGCCGCCATCGCCACGAATCCGGCCACGTTGCGCTTGGTGAAGTTGCCGGATGACACCAGACCGACCAGCAGCTCATCCTCAGCCACGCCCAATGCCTCACGCTGGGCGGTGCGCCCTGCGCGCGCGCGCTCGACCGTGAATTGCACCGGGTCATAGCCCGGGTAGCTGATCTCGATCCGCTCAGGCGCGATACCGTAGCGCGCCATCAGATCCTCGCCCATCATGCGCGAATTGACCGCGACCTGACGGAACTTGCCACCCTTGAGCACGTGATCATGAATCGCCGCCACTTCGTGGTCGCGAGGCAGCTCACGGCCATGGATGCACTGCGAGGCAAGGTGCACGCAATTGTGCAGATAGACGGTATCCGGGCTTTCGCAGTCACCATGACTGATCAGCAGGTCGGGCGCATGACGGCTGGCCCAGGCCTGAACACGGCGATTGAACCAGAAACGTCGATACGCCCCCTTGAAGGGCCACCGCCACAGGCGCACCAGCTCCGCGCCGTGGGAGCGAGCCAGCTCAGGCTTGCCGCGCTCGGCGAGAATCACCACGCGATAGCCCAGCGCGCGCAACGCATCCGCCTGCTCGAAGGCATTGCGGCTGGCACCGGTGTTCTTCTCGACCTGACGAATGGCGATCGCGGCCAGCTTGCCTGC
>NZ_CFDJES010000049.1:0-5451 GCF_983723665.1 Cobetia sp.
CAATGAGGCGCGTGCACTTCCGGCATGGCCTGCCATTCGCTCAGCGCCTGCTCGATGGCCTGCTGGCGCTGCTTGCTGAGCGCACGCCCGATCTCCGCCCCTTTCAGGCCCTGTTCGACCAGAGACTGCGGCGACACCGCCGTCGCGGCTTGCCAGACGGCATTGCCCAGCCTTGCCAACCCCTTGTCCTCGACGGCCAGCAGGGCCACCAGCACCGACTGGCGCTCGCCACGCCGCCAGGCATCGACACCATCCAGCCAGGCCTTGAGATCGGCTGCGCTCACGCCACCTTCCCGCCGCGAGGCCTCGTTCAATTCCCGGCACAGACGTGCCTGCTGGGCGGCGTCACGCACGGCGCTGGGCAGGCGCAAGTCCTGCGCCAGGGCATCGATCTCGTCGCGTGACAGGTGCTCCACCAGGCGCGCCATGCGCCAGCAGACCATCTCCGCCTCATCGACCAGCTGACGCGGCAGGCGATCCAGCCGCGCCAGTGCCGCTGTGAGCTGTGCGGCATCGCGAGTCAGCGGCGGCATCAGCACCGTCAGCGCCCCCAGCTCATCGAGCAGCTGGAAGTAGGCCTCGGGACTGGCCTCGCCCAGCGCCTTCTCGGTCTCCTTCCAGACCCGCTCGGCCACCAGATGCGAGACCTCGCCGCTTTCGACCATGGCGACCATCATCTGTCGGGTCTCCTCCGCGACCGTGAAGCCGAGCCCCTGATAGCGCGCCAGAAAGCGTGCCACGCGCAATACGCGCAACGGGTCTTCGCTGAAGGCGCTCGAGACATGACGCAACACGCGCGCCTCGAGATCCGCCATGCCACCGTAGGGGTCGATCACCTCGCCCTGCCCCGGCGTGCTGTCGAGCGGCTCGGCCATGGCATTGATGGTCAGGTCGCGACGAATGAGGTCCTCTTCCAGCGTCACATCGGGACTGGCATGCACGCTGAAGCCGACATACCCGTGGCCGGACTTGCGCTCGGTACGCGCCAGCGCGTACTCCTCCTGGGTCTGCGGATGCAGGAAGACCGGGAAGTCCCGCCCGACCGGCCGGAAGCCACGCGCCTGCATGTCTTCCACCGTCGCGCCCACCACCACGAAGTCACACTCGTGCCACGGCCAACCCAGGCGCGCATCACGCACCGCGCCGCCCACGCGATAGACCTCAAGCCCGCTCAACAGGCGGTCACGCGAATCGGTCAGTGAAGAAGGCGTCGTCTGAGTCATGCGAATGTCCTTGCCCTGCGGCACGAGATACAAAGCTGAATGAGGAAAGCGAGGAAGTAAGGCCAGTGATGGCAGTCACGTGCAGGCGGCGTCAGCTACCGCTCTCGACGTCATCACCATGCGTCAATTGGTACTGGGTAAAGCCACCATCGAGGGAATAGACCTTCTCGAAGCCCTGCCCCGCCAGCCAGGCGGCGGCCTGCTGACTGGAATGGCCGTGATAGCAGACCACCACCAGCGGCTTGTCGCGCGGGGTGTCTTCCAGAATGGCACCGGCACTGGCGTTGTCCAGATGACGGCTGCCCGGGATACGCCCCTGCGTGAAGCTGAGCGGATCGCGGATATCGAGTACCACGAGCGACGGGTCGCGTTGGCGCCAGTCACTGAGGGTTGCGAGATCAAGATGTTCGAAACTCATGCGGACTCCGCTTGTTGAGTAAGGGAAAGGCATTCGCCAGCGACGGCAGACCTGCTGTCACTGGCGACGGGAGGGCGCTCAGCGCGAGGTCAGCGCCGGCTCGAAGACGCGCTCTTCCGTCTCGAGATTGAGCGCCGTCAGGCCACCGCCCCACACGCAGCCGGTGTCCAGCGCCTCGACATCCTGACGCGCCGCCGGCGTCTCGCCTTCCAGAGCAGCCCAGTGACCGAACAGCAGGCGCGGCGAATCATCCCAGACCCCTTCGGGACGCGGGTACTGGAACCAGGGACGGCTCCCCTCCGGCGCGCTATCCAGCCCTTCCTTGGCCGCGAAATCCAGTCGGCCATCACTGTACAGAAAGCGCATGCGCGTGAAGACATTGACGATGCAGCGCAGGCGCGGCGTGCCTTCGAGATCCTCCTGCCAGCGGTCCGGCGTATTGCCGTACATCTCGCCGAGAAAGCCTCGATAGTCGTCGCCCGCCAGCACGGCGTGCGCTTCGCGGGCATAACCGGCCGCCTGGTCCAGCGTCCAGCTCGGCAACACGCCGGCATGGCTCATCACCGTGCGGCGATTGCCGACCAGCGCATCCACCATCAGCGGCTGACGACGCAGCCAGTCCAGCAGCTCCTCACGGTCCGGCGCCTCGAGAATCGGCGTCAGCGTATCGGAGCGCTTGTGACGGCTGAAGCCTTCGGCCACCGCCAGCAGGTGGAGGTCATGGTTGCCCAGCACCACCCGCGCATCATCGCCCAGCGACTTGACCAGACGCAGGCACTCCAGCGAGCCCGGCCCGCGATTGACCAGGTCTCCCGCCAGCCACAGCACATCGCGCCCCGGCGTGAAATCGAGGCGCTGCAACAGAAGTTCGAACTCTTGATGGCAGCCCTGCAAATCGCCAATCGCCCACTGCGTCATGCCCACTCCCTGACCGCCGTGGCGGCCTGACTTGCTGTCTTGAATACGAAACGCTGCGTCACGCGGCCACCCTAGTGAACCTGATGCGGACCGGCGAGACGGAACGGTGCGATGGCGACCTCGAAGGTGCGCGCATGGGTCGCGTCACAGAAGGTATAGGCCCCCTGCATCACGCCGACCGGCATGTCGAGCACGGCGCGCGAGGTATAGCGAAAGCTCTCGCCGGGCGCGATCAGCGGCTGCTTGCCGACCACGCCCTTGCCACGCACTTCCTGCTCATCGCCGCTGCCCTGGGTGATCTTCCAGTAGCGCGCCAGCAGCTGCACGGTCTCATCCGTCCCGTTGTGCACGGTGATGGTATAGCGGAACACGTGTCGGTTCTCGCTCGGACGACTCTCGTCGGCGCAGTACTCGGGTACGGCGTCGATACGGATGTCCGCCACGCTACTCATGCGTCGTGGTCGCTGGCGTTGCGGGCGTCGCCCTTGGCATCGCTCTCGGCATCGAGGCGCTCGCCACTGTCACTATTCCCATCACTACCACTGGCACTGTCGGCTGCCGGCGCACCGTGGCCGACATTGCTGCGTGGACGCTTCTTCGGTGCCTTGTCGGCCTTGTCCACCGTCATGCCCTGCTCACTGAGGTGGTTGCTGATCATCACCAGCTCAGCGACGGTCAGTGTCTGCGGACGACGCGAGGGATCGATGCCCAGCGCGGTCAGCTGGTCGGCATCGATGCGGCCCTTGAAGTTGTTGCGCAGCGTCTTGCGGCGCTGGGAGAAGGCTTCGCGCACGATGACGGCGAGCAGCTTCTCGTCCTTGGCCGGATGCGGCAATTCACGGTGCGGCACCAGACGCACGATGGCGGAATCCACCTTCGGCGCCGGGAAGAAGGCGCTCGGCGGCACCAGGAACAGATTTTCCACCGCGCAGTAATACTGGGTCATCACCGACAGGCGGCCCCAGTCGGTGCCACCCGGCTCGGCGGCCAGACGCTCGACGACTTCCTTCTGCAGCATGAAGTGCATGTCGGAGATCGCGCCGCGTGCTTCCAGCAGGTGGAAGATCAGCGGGGTGGAGATGTTGTACGGCAGGTTGCCGACCACGCGCAGTGCCGGGCCATCACCGACCAGCTCCGGGAAGTCGAAACGCAGGGCATCGCCTTCGTGGATCACGAAGTCCGGGTAGTTGAAGAACTGCACGCGCAGACCCGGGATGAGGTCACGGTCCAGCTCGATGACTTCCAGCTTGCCTGCCGCTTCCAGCAGCGGGCCGGTCAAGGCACCCTGCCCCGGGCCGATCTCGACCAGGCGCTCGCCTTCCGCGGGACGAATGGCATTCACGATGCGAGAGATGACGCCAAGGTCCTGCAGAAAGTTCTGACCGAAACGCTTGCGAGCGCGATGCGCGGGGAAATGTTGGGACATGGGACTGACCTTCCTCCTGGGAATCCGTCGGGATTCCCGACAACAAGACGCCGCCATGGCCTGCAGGGACACAGGCAGACCGGGGCGGCGAGACCATCCTCGATGGTCGAATGACTGGGGTAGCGAGACGCCACGCTGTGGCGTACGCCTGACGTGCCGCCATGCGGTCACGCCCGAGTGATGCGGGGATTATCTCAGGCTCGCGCGGCGGCTGCCATCTCGATGGCGACACGTACGGCCTGCAACAGGCTGCCGACGTCGGCACGTCCGCTGCCGGCGAGGTCCAGCGCCGTGCCGTGATCCACGGAGGTACGCACGATCGGCAGGCCCAGCGTGATGTTGGCGGCTTCACCGAAGCCGGCATACTTGAGCACCGGCAGGCCCTGGTCGTGGTACATCGCCAGTACTGCATCCACGCCCTCCAGATGCCGCGGCGTGAACAAGGTGTCGGCCGGCAGCGGGCCATCCAGCTGCATGCCGGTCGCGCGCAGGGCGTCGAGCGTCGGGGAGATCACCTCGATCTCCTCATGCCCCAGATGCCCGCCCTCGCCGGCATGCGGATTGAGCCCGCACACCGCGATGCGCGGCGCGGCACAGCCGAAGTAGCGCGTCAGGTCCTTGGCGAGGATCTTCATCACCCGCGTCAGGCCCTCGGGCGTGATGGCATCGGCCACCTCGCGCAGCGGCAGGTGCGTGGTGGCCAGCGCCACCCGCAGCCCGGGGCACGCCAGCATCATGACCACTTCCTCGACCCCGCAGACATCGCGCAGGTATTCGGTGTGGCCGGTGAAGCCCGCATGCCCGGCCTCGATCACGGCGGCCTTGGACAGCGGCGCCGTCACCATCGCGCTGGCATGCCCCGCCTGGCAGGCGGCGATGGCGACATCCAGCATCGCCAGCACATGATCGCCATTGCGCGCATCGATCACGCCCGGCTCGCTGGGCACTGCCAGCGGCACCGGCCACACGGCCAGCTCACCATTGCGGGCCGGCGGCAGCGGGTCACCCGGCGCCAGCTCATGCACCACCAGCGGCAGTCTCAGCAGGCGGGCACGACTGACCAGCAAGGCGGGGTCCGCCACGGCGACCAGCTGTGCGGGGAACGCTTCCGCCTGACCGGCCAGCATGACCAGCAGTTCCGGGCCGATACCCGCCGGCTCGCCGGCGGTCAGGGCGATGATGTCGGGCGCAATCTCTTCGCGACAATTCATGACGGTGTCTCGCTGCTCCACTCGGACTTACTGCTCATCGAGACGGTTGTCGACATAGGCCTCAGCACGCACCTGCTGCTGCCAGGCTTCGAGCTCATCATTGAGCTTGCGCTGGAACAGGGTCTTGCGCACCTTGTCACGCTGGCTGGAGTTGGTCACATCCTGCTGGCGACGCTCCTCGACTTCGATGATGTGGTAGCCGAAGCGGCTCTTGACCGGCTGGCTGATCTCGCCCACGTCCAGACCATTCATGGC
>NZ_CFDJES010000049.1:5551-14101 GCF_983723665.1 Cobetia sp.
CTGGCACTGCGCAGCGGCTCGGAGACCTGACCGGCCTGCATGTTCGGAATGACATCGGCGAACACCGTCGGCAGCTCACCGCCGGAACGCCAGCCGAGATCACCGCCGCTCAGTGCCTGACTGCCGGCGGATTCGGCGGCAGCCAGCTGGGCGAAATCGGTGCCCTGCTCGATCTGCTGACGCAGGCTGTCGGCCTTGGCGCGCGCGGCCTTGACCTGATCCGGCGTCGGCTCCTGGGGCAGTGCCACCAGCAGGTGGGCCAGATGGTACTGGACGTCGCTGCCGACATTCTGCTGGTTGAGATAGCGGTCTATCTCACGATCGGAGATCCGCACCCGGCTGGCGACGCTGCGCTGCTGGATCTGCTGCACCAGCAGCTCACGACGCACCTGATCGCGCACCTGGGCCAGTGACATGCCGTCCTGCTCGAGCTTGTCCGCGAAGGCTTCCAGGCTCATGCCGTTGTCCTTGGCGATGCCGCGCAGGGTGGCGTTGAGCTGGGTGTCATCGATGCTGAGATTGGCCTGCTCCGCCAGCTGCAGCTGAATCTGCTCGTTGACCATACGATCAAGAACCTGACGCTCCAGCACGTCGCGCGGCGGCAGGTTGATGCCACGGCTCTGCAACTGCTGACTCGCCTGGGTGACGCGCTGCTCCATGTCGCTTTGCATGATGGCGTCCTTGTTGACCACGGCAACCACGCGGTCGAGCAACTCGGCGGCACCGGCCGGCAGACTCGCCAGCACAAATGCCAGCCCCAGCGGGGCAATCAGGGTCTTGCGCATCACATGTTCTCTCGGCGTAAAAATGTTGATGGCGCCACCCTGCGGCGGCGCCTTGGCGTCATTCACGGCCTGGCGCGGCGACTCAGAAGCCCGCGTTGCGATAGCCCGGTACGGCCTGTTCCAGGTAGCTGTCAGCACTCTGGCCAACGCCTCCCAACCCCTTGAATTCAAAGGTCAGGAAGATGCCATTCTTCTCTTCGTCATCCGAGATGGTGTTGGCGGTGTCGTTGTCATCCTGCCATTCACGCCAGGTGACCTGCACGCCGTAGCAGCAATCGTTGTACTGCACGCCCAACACCTTCTCCAGTGAACGGGAATTGGTGCTGTCATACATGTAGCGGCCCAGCAGCGACCAGCTCTCGCTCATCGGCGTCGCGAAGGAGAAATCCCACTCGTTGCGGGTATAGCCCAGCACGTCATCCGCGTCCTCATCGTCGTAAGGCACGAAGCCTTCGATCTCACGATTGAAGCCAAAGTTCAGTACCGTGCCTTGTTCCGCGCGATAACGCAGCGAGGTCTGGGCACTTTCGGTCACGCCACGATCGAAATCCTGGAACACGGCCTGGGAGGCGGTCCACTGGTCGTTGAGCACCACATCGGCCTGGAAGACCACCGGCGAGCGGTCACGCGTCGCACGATAGTAGTCGGAGTAGCTGTCGAAGTCGGAGCGTGAGGTCTTGTCCGGATCACCGTCCATGTCGATGTTGCGGTCCGACAGGTAGCTCGACTGGCCGACACCCAGCTTGAGGCGTTCACGGCCGCTTTCATCGCTGATGAAGCGTGACGACACGCCGTAGGAGACCTTGTTGGTATCGCCGACGCGGTCACCCCCGCTGAAGCGGTACGGAGACCACAGCTGATTCCAGCTGAAGGCGTCTTCCGAGGTGTCGAAGTCGGGCAGATCGGACTGGTCGACCTCCGGCACGTAGGCGTAATAGAGGCGCGGCTCCAGTGTCTGGGTATAGCCGTCGCCGAACCATTCGGTCTCGCGATCGAAGATCAGGCCGCTGTCCAGTGACAGCACCGGGATGGTGGCGGACGGGCTGGTGCTGCGGTCGGTCTCGCGGTCACCGTAGTCCAGGCTGTATGACAGGCTGACCAGCTGCGCGCGCGGCTCGATGAAGCTCCAGCTCTGATCGCTGCGCCAGCCCAGCGCCGGCGCCAGACGCAGGCGCGAACCATTGGCGGCCTGGTCTTCGTCGATGTCGGTATCCGTCTCATCGACATCACGCCAGAAGTAGGTCGCGTTGGAATTCCACTCTTCGTAGAAGCCGTTGGACTGACTCCAGCGGCCATCCGCGGTCAGGCTCGGCAGACGGTAGAACGGCTTGTCATCGTTATCCAGCGGGTAGTCCATGCGCTGGTAGCCCTGCGCCTTGAACTGCAGGTCCCAGACATCGCCGTGGTAATCGAGCTGTGCCAGACGCTCGAGGCTATCGGTTTCCGTTTCCCCGAAATTGCGCCCGAAGTCGTCGAAATAATTGCCGTCGGAGGCGGCGCCGTACTTCAACTGGTAGTCGGTACGGGCATCATAGCGGCCAGCATGCTGGTAGTTGATGTACCAGCGGTCCTCGCCGATCAGATCTTCCTCGTCATCGTCGGGGTCGCTGCCGCCATCGTCATCGGCGAGCCAGGCACCCTCGATGCTGCCTTCCTCGCCACGCGGCAATAGATAGCGGAACTCGCCTTCCAGCATCTCGCCACGCTCGGAGATGTAACGCGGCGTGAGGGTGGCATCGTAATTGGGGGCCAGATTCAGGTAGATCGGCTGGGCGTAATCGAAGCCGCTGGAGCTGGTGTAGCTGAACTGCGGCCACAGCAGGCCCGTGTGGCGACGGTCATCGACCGGGAAGCGCACGTAGGGCCAGTAGAAGACCGGCACGCCGCCCATTTCCATGCGCGCATGCTTGGCCGTTCCCCAGCCGGAGTCCTGATCGATGGTGATGTCGCTGCCGACCAGGCGCCACAGGCTGTTGCCCGGCTCACAGGAGGTGAAGCTGGCATCCTTCAGGCGGTAGCGACCATCCTCGAGACGCGCCAGCTGCACTGCGTCGCCGCGCACGTGCTGCTCATGAAAGACGTAGTGACCGTTGTCGACGCTGGCCGCATCGCTGTTGAGCGAGACCCGCGCGTCGTCGCCGCGCAGCAGGACTCCGGGCTGGCGATAGGTGACAGGCCCCTTGGCAGTGGCGGTGTCACGCGCCTCGTTGACGCTGACCTCGGGCGATTCCAGCTGGGAATCGCCGCGGCGCAGCACCACCTCCCCCATCAGGGTGGCGACGCCATCGTTGCCGTAGTTGGCCTTGTCGGCCGAGGTCGTGACCTGCTCCGGCGTGTCGCCCGCCTCGATACGGTAGGCCGGCGTGACATAGCGCCCGGAGCACAGCTTGCCCTGCGGCACCTCATCATAGGGCTGCCAGTCGAGCTGACTGGCTGACAGGGGCTCGGGCGGAGCGGCCTGTGCCATCAGAGGGGCGCCGGCGGCCAGAGGCGCCAGGGTCCACAACAGACGGAAAACCAGTGGCTTGAGCTGCCAGACCGGGCGGTCATCGCCCAATCGGGCTATCGGTGCCTGCCGGGAATGAGCAGACAGAGAGGGAGTCGCGAAGCGACGCTGACGTCGCCCGGGAGCGGTCGTCGGCTTGCCCGGATGGGATGAATGGCTGCGCTGGGCCATGGCTGCTCTGTGTCCTTGGCTGGGGGAATCGGTATTATACAGGCCCAGCAACCGGCCTTCCTGCTTGCCGGTTCCGCCTGCCTTCTCGTCACCACACGACAGCATGCGGGGCCGCGGCACAGGCGTCAACTGACAGCCGGCCCCGCGCACACGCCGACAGGAGCCCAAGCCCCATGACATCCGACGCCCGCCGCCAGGCGCTGCACGCCTGGGCCGCCGCCCGCCACGACCTCACACCAGAGGCCGTGCGCATGAGCGCCGTGGCTGACGACGCCAGCTTCCGCCGCTATTTCCGTCTGCACCTCGAGGAACTCGATCCGGCCACGCCGGCGCGCATCCTGATGGACGCCCCGCCCGAGAAGGAAGACAGCCACGGCTTCGTCGCCATCGCCCGCCAATGGCGCGACGCCGGCCTGCCGCTTCCCGAGGTCTTCGCCTTCGACGAGGCACTCGGCTTTCTGGAGCTGGAAGACCTCGGCGACACCCCGCTGATGACCGCCCTGACCAGCACCGAGCACGCCGACCACTACTATGGCGAAGCCATCGGGCTGCTCGAGCAGCTGCATCAACTGCCGCCCGGCAACCTGCCTGCCTATGACGACGCCCGCCTGTCCGCCGAACTGGAGCTGTTTCCGGAGTGGTGTCTCGGCCAGCTGCTCGACATGCCGCATGACCGCCGCTACGCCGCCTGGAACAAGCTGACGGGGCAATTGCTCGCGGCCGCCAGCGCGCAACCGGTGGTGAGCGTGCATCGCGACTTCCATGCCCAGAACCTGTTCCTGCATCAGTCGGCATCCCAGCACCAGACCCGGCTGTGGATCATCGATTTTCAAGACGCCGTCAGCGGCCCCGAGAACTACGACCTGATCTCGCTGCTGCGTGACCGTCACTGGCGCTGGCCGGAACCCGCCATGGCGCGCTGGATCGAGCAGGCGCGTCTGGCCGCCTTGCCACGCTACGCCGCGGCCGGCCTGCCGGCACCGAGCCCGCTGGAATACCGCCAGAGCGTCGAACGCATGGGCGTGCAGCGCAATCTCAAGATTCTCGGCATCTTCGCGCGCCTGACACTGCGGGACGCCAAGCCTCGCTACCTGACGCTGATGCCGCGCTTCCTCGGTCACCTGCGCGAAGGTCTGGCCTTCTGCCCGGAACTGATCTCCTTCACCCACTGGCTGGATGAGGTGCTGACGCCGGCGCTGTCGCTGCGGCTGGCCGAGGAATGCGAGGCGCGCGATCTGCGCCTCGCCAATGGCGAGCGCCCCGAGATCAACCTCGATGATTACGATGAGCTGGCGGCACTCGCCGATCGCGCCGCCCGCCTGCAACGCAATGCGGCCGCCGCTGACACCGCGAAGAGCGCTGCGGCAAGTGGGGAAAGCAAGGAAAGTGGGGAAAGCAAGGAAAGCGCAGCAAATGCCGATAACCAGCCGGGGAGCCACTGATGCGCGCGATGATTCTAGCGGCCGGTTTCGGCACGCGCATGCGCCCGCTGACCGACCACACCCCCAAGCCGTTGCTGGAAGTCGCCGGGCTGCCGTTGCTGGAGCACCATCTGCTGCGTCTGGAAGCGATCGATGTGGACAAGGTCGTCATCAATGTCGGCCACCTGGCCGACAGGATTCTGAGCCACTTCGCCGCGAAGCCGAATGCCAAGGGCCAGCTCGAGGCTTGCTGGCAGGGCCGCAAGCGCCGCCTGACGCTGATCTTCTCGCGCGAGGAGACGCCGCTGGAAACTGGCGGCGGCATCGCTCGCGCCCTGTCACTATCCGATGCGCTGACGCAGGACGCAGGCGATGACACGCCCTTCCTGCTGATCAATGGCGATGTCTGGTGTGACGTCGACCTCACGCTGCTGACCATCCAGGCGCTGGCGAGCCATTCACTGGCCCCGCTTGCCGACCAGCCGCAGGCGCTGGCGGGGCTGGTGCTGGTGGATAACCCGCCACATCATCCCGAGGGAGACTTCCTGCTCACCCCGACGGGGATAGTGAAGGATGAAGCCGGCGCCGAGAGCGACGAACAGGACGAGAAGGAAGAGAAAGACGAGCAGGAAGAGCAGGCCGGCACCCACCTGACCTTCTCCGGCGTGTCGTGGCTGTCACCACGCCTGATCCGCCGCGCCATTGCCGAGACACCGGCCTATCAGGGCCCCGACAGCGTCTTCAAGCTGGCGCCGCTGCTGCGTGAGGCCATGCAGCATGGCGAGGTGCGCGGCCTGCATCATCGCGGCGCCTGGATCGATGTCGGCACCCCACAGCGTCTGGCCGAGCTGGATGAGCTGCTGAGCCACGCCAGGGCCTGAGCCAGCGCGATATAAGCTCAGCGCTGGACGTTCCTCCGGGCACGGCGATGACAATGCTACCCTGTGCGCCATCGTGCTCACCGCGCCCTTATTCCTATAGCCCCTGGCCTTTATAGCCACTAGCGCCGGGCCGGTGGCGCATCAACGACTTATCAGAAGGAGAAGTTCCGACATGGCAATGAACGCCAGCATCAAATGGACCGATGGTCGCCAGTTCCTCGCCGAATCCGGCAGCGGCCACAGCGTGGTCATGGACGGCAATCCGGACAACGGCGGTCGCAACACCGGTCCGCGTCCGATGGAAATGCTGTTGATGGGTCTGGGCGGCTGCACCAGCTTCGATGTCATCCAGATTCTGGAAAAGGCCCGCCAGCAGGTCACCGACTGTCACGCCGAACTGAGCGCCGAGCGCGCCGATAGCGTGCCGAGCGTGTTCACGAAGATTCACGTCAAGTTCGTGGTCACCGGTCGCAACCTCAAGGAATCCCAGGTCAAGCGTGCCGTCGAGCTGTCCGCCGAGAAGTACTGCAGCGCCTCCCTGATGCTGAGCGCCGGGGGTGTCGAGATCACTCACTCCTACGAAGTCATCGACATCGCGGCCTGATCACGCCTCGCCCTCCCGCCGCTCAAGGCCCCACCGACAGCGGGAGGGAGCGCACCACTGACGACGTCTCGCCAGGATCGGCGGGAATTGTCGCTGGCGTGTCAGCCCTGCCTGTGCATAATACGCCCCTCAAACCGGTCGTCTCACCGGTCGTCTCGTGGCAAAGATGGTACGCAATGCTCCCTGTGAGTCATGCTGCCAGCGCTCGGGACGGGCCTTTCGAGATGTCCTCTTCGGCCCGATGCCTGCCTCTGCCCCATTGCAATGGCGCATCGGATGTCATACCACCCTCCCATTTCAAGGAGGCCTGGACGTGAGCGATCAACTCCGCCTTCACGGGTTCAACAACCTCACCAGTTCGTTGAGCTTCAATATCTACGACATCTGCTACGCGCAGACCGAAGAGCAGCGCACGGCGTATATCGATTATATCGATGAGCTCTACAATGCCGAGCGTCTTACCCAGATCCTCAAGGATGTCACCAACATCATCGGTGCCCACGTGCTGAACATCGCACGCCAGGACTATGAGCCGCATGGTGCCAGCGTGACCATCCTGATCGCCGAGCACGAGCTGGAAGAGCAGGACGTGTCCCAGACCGCGCCGGGCCCGGGCCCGCTGCCGGAAACGGTCGTCGGCCATCTGGACAAGTCTCACGTCACGGTGCACACCTATCCCGAGTCCCACCCGGACAACGGCATCAGCACCTTCCGTCTCGATATCGATGTCTCGACCTGTGGCATGATCAGCCCGCTGAAGGCGCTGAACTATCTGATCCACAGCTTCGATTCCGATATCGTGACCATGGACTACCGCGTGCGTGGCTTCACGCGCGACGTGGATGGCAAGAAGCTGTTCATCGATCACGACATCACCTCCATCCAGGATTACCTGGCGGAAGACACCAAGCGTGCCTACCAGATGGTCGATGTGAACGTGTATCAAGAGAACATGTTCCACACCAAGATGCTGCTCAAGGACTTCGAACTGGACAACTATCTCTTCGGCACCTCGCGTCGCGAGCTGACCTTCGAGGAAGCCACCAACATCGAAGGCCGTCTGCGTCGTGAAATGCTCGAGATCTTCTACTCGCGCAACTTCGACTGATCATCGCCTGCGTCATGCACGGCAGTCGCAGCGCCTGTGTCTGCTTGCCTGAGACCTGATGACAGTCCGCAAAAAGCCCCTGACACCTCACGGTGTCAGGGGCTTTTTGTTGCCTGCCTGCCGGTTCAACGTTCGCCGGCAGGGCCCTCCCTGTCAGGCGGGGCGGCATCCCCCAGGCGCTGTTCCATCTCCTCATTCACCTGGCGATGCAGCGCCTCGCGGTGGCGTTCGCGCTCAGCCAGCGACTCGCCCCGCTCCTGCGCGACCTGATCCAGCCGCTCACGCAGCTCGCGCACCTCCGTCGTCAGCTCGCTGATCTGATGATAGAGCGCCCGCGTCATGTCGCGCTGAGCACGCGCCGCCCGGGCCTCCTGCTCGCTGTCATCCTCGATGAAGATCGAGCTGATATAGGCGGCGAAACTCCCGAACAGCCCCACGCCCCCGACCATCAGCAGCACCGCCACCACGCGACCGAGCGTCGTGATGGGATAGTAGTCGCCATAGCCGACGGTGGTCACCGTCACCACCGCCCACCACAGCGCCTCCTCGGCGGTATTGATGGGGCTGTCGGGATTGGGTGTCTCCACCATCAGCATGGTCAGGGCGCCAAACACCACCAGCAGCACCGTGGCGGTGGCCGCCGAGGCGAAGACCCCCTCGGCCCGGTTGCGGAACAGCAGCTTCCAGATCATTTCCATCGACTTGATGGCGCGCAGCACCCGCAACACCTGCACCACGCGAAACAGCCTCGCGCCCTGGAAGAGCCCCGCCGGAATACAGGCCAGCAGGTCGATCCAGCCCCACTTCATGTACTCACGCTTGCTCTTGGCACTGGCGAAGCGCTTGCAGAAATCGATGAAGAAGAACAGGCAGACCACGTAGTCCATGTATTCCAGCAACCGCTGGACCTGCGGTGACAACACAAAGACAAGGTCCACCACCATGGCGCCGATCACATAGATCGACAGCACCAGGATGAACAGCTGAAAGGGCGTGACGCGTTCCTGCATCCGAAGACTCTCCGTGAATGGGGCTCTGGAAAGCCTACCCCATCCTCGTCGCCCTGACAGTGTG
>NZ_CFDJES010000049.1:14201-21811 GCF_983723665.1 Cobetia sp.
TGCGCGACTCCTCGTCACTCGGGGGCTGGAAGGTGGACTGCTCGCTGATGTCCTCCCCACTGATGCGATTCAAAAGCTTGCGCAACTTGTGACGCTGCCTGCGTGATGACAGGCGATTGGAATCCCAGCGCTCCGGTACCAGCGCACATTCTCCATTGGCATCGTGCAGGCGGAAGGCACGCTCGACGCCGATCGGATGGTCCTCACTGCCATAGATACCGATGATGCTCAGCGTCAGGCGCTGGAATTCCAGCTGCTCATTGCTGGGCCAGTGACCATCGAGCGAGATGCCATTGCGGCGCGCCATGCGCTCGATGACTTCAGAGAAAGTCCCGATATGCAGGAAGTCGCCCGAGCCCAGCGGCCCCTGACGCGTGGTATCGGAGATACGCCATTCACTGCTGCTGGAAGCCTCCTGCGCGGACTGCTCGCTGTCGCCGTCCTGCTGATTGTTACCCTGCTCGTCACCTTCCTGATAGCTGCGTTCGAACTCGGTGACATCCATCAGCAGGCTGCCATGACTGGTATCCAGCCTGGCGATGATGTGCTCGATGAAGATCGATTCGGCACTCATGTTGCTGACGATGCACAGACTGTCGATACCCTTGGACTTGCCGCGATTGATCAGCACTCGCGGGCGACGCTGGCGACGGAAGTTGTGATACAGCAGCTGCGCGTAGACCAGCCAGATGAAGAACGAGCCGATACTGGCAATCGCCGAGATGGTTTTCGAGTGATTCGCAATCCACTCCATCATGCTGACCTCCCCTGTCAACGTTGTCTGGTGCACCCTTTCTTGGGGACAGCGACAGGGGATTGCGAGCATTGATTTGGCGTTAAACTCCCTCGTGACTGACCTGGTCCTCGCCCAGCAGTGCCTGCCAGAGGGTGATGACCCGCTCACGGTGGGCGGCAATCACCGGGTGCTGCTCCAGCCGCATCAGGCTGCCGTGCTTCTCCAGCGCCAGGCGATGACTGACATCGCGATAGGCCAGATAGGCCTCGCGCAGCTCACCGGCCTGCTCGCCCGGCAGCCGTCCGCAGGACTCGAGGGTTTCCAGCAGCCGCATGTTGTCGCTCCACTCGAGCAGAGCTGGCACCTGATGACTCAGCGCCAGCACGCAGTACTGGGCGAGAAACTCGATGTCGACGATGCCGCCGGCGTCCTGCTTGAGGTGGAACTGGCCGGCCTCGCGGTCCTTGGCGCTGCTGCCCAGGTGGTCACGCATCTTGTGGCGCATGGCGATCACCTCCTGGCGCAGCGTCTTCTCATCCCGCTGCTGACCGAGCACCTCACGGCGCACCTCCTCGAAGGCCAGCGCCAGCGCCGGGTCTCCCGCCACGGCCCGCGCGCGCACCAGCGCCTGATGCTCCCAGGTCCAGGCTTGCGTGAGCTGATAATCCCGGAAGGCCGCCAGACTCGAGACCAGCAGTCCCGAGTTGCCCGACGGGCGCAGGCGCATGTCGACCTCGTAGAGCGCACCGGCCGGCGTCACCGCCGTCAGCAGGTGGATGATGCGCTGCCCCAGACGCGTGAAGAACAGCGGGTTGTCCAGCGGCCGCGGGCCGTCCGTCTGGCCCTTGCTGGCCGCATCATGCAGGAAGACGAGATCCAGATCCGAGCCATAGCCCAGCTCGATGCCACCCAGCTTGCCGTAGCCGACGATCACGAAGCTGCCACTCAGGCTGTCGCCGGTGATCGGCTGGCCATCGCGCCCGATGGGGAAGCCATGCTTGCGGGTCAGGGTCTTCCACGCCATCGCCAGCACCTGTTCCAGCACCACCTCGGCGATGAAGGTCAGATAGTCACTGACCTTCATCAGCGGGCGGGCACCGGCGATATCGGAGGCCGCCACGTGCAACACCTGGGCGTGGCGGAACACCCGCAAGGCCTCGAGCAGCGCCTCTTCATCATCTTCGGGAATGCGCGACAGCGCAGTGCGCAGCTCATCGGCGAGGCGCGTCTTGTCGGCGGGTGAGTACAGGTTATGCGGGTGCAGCAGCTCGTCGAGCAGCACCGGATAGCGCGCCAGCTGCTCGGCGATCCACGGGCTGGCCGCACACAGGCGCATCAACTGCGCCAGCGCATCCGGGTTCTCGCGCAGCAGCGCCAGATAGGCCGTCCGGCGTAGCACCGCCTCGATCAGCGACAAGACGCGCTCCAGCACTCGGCTGGCATCGTGCTCGCCGGGCTTCTCGGGGTCGCCCGCCGCCGAGCCCAGCGCCTGCAACAATGGCGGCATCAGTGCATCGAGGCGATCAAAGCCGATGCGCTGCATGCCCTGCACTGCACGTGACCGCCGCAGGCTGTCGAGACGCCGGAAACTCTCGGCCGCACTCTCAAAGCCGCTCTCGGCGAGCAGTGCCTCGCCCTCCTCGGCCGTCAGCTCGCCACGCCACAGTGCTCGCCACTCATCCAGCGCCTGCTGGCCTTCGCCCTGCTCGGCCTCGTCGTCTTCCGGCGCGGCGATCACGTTGTCGAAATGATGGCGGATGCGCGTACGCACCTCTTCCAGGCGCGCGGTGAGCGCCTCCCAATCGGGCAGCTTCATGGCCAGCGCGAGACGCTCGCGGCCCAGCGGGTCCAGCGGCAGTGTCTGGGTCTGGCGGTCGGCCTGGGCCTGTAGGGCGTGTTCGAGATCGCGCAGGAAGACGTAGTCCGGCACCAGCTCATCCACGACCGCCTGCGGCAGCAAGCCCAGGGCTGGCAGGCGCGCAAAGGCCTGCTTGAGTGAAGTGACCTGCAATTCCGACTCACGCCCGCCCCGAATCAGCTGGAAGGCCTGGGCGACGAACTCCACCTCGCGAATGCCGCCGGAGCCGAGCTTGATGTTGTCGGACAGCCCGCGCCGCTTGACCTCGCGATTGATCATCGCCTTCATCTCGCGCAGCGACTCGATGGCACCGAAATCCAGATACTTGCGATAGACGAAGGGCCGCAGATGCGCGATCAGGCGCTCGCCGGCAGCGACGCTGCCCGCCACCGGGCGCGCCTTGAGCATCGCGTAACGCTCCCATTCGCGGCCCTGATCCTGATAGTAGCTGGCCAGCATCGAGAAACTGCCGACCAGTGGCCCGCCGTCCCCCAGCGGACGCAGCCGCATGTCGACGCGAAACACGAAGCCATCGGCGGTCATCGCGTCCAGCGCGGCAATCAGCTTCTGGCCGAGACGCGTGAAATATTCCTGATGATCCAATGACTTGCGGCCACCTGACGTCTCGCCCTTGTCGGGGAAGGCGAAGATCAGGTCGATATCGGAGGAGAGGTTGAGCTCGCCGGCGCCCAGCTTGCCCATGCCGAGCACCACCAGCCGCTGCGGCTCGCCGAAGCGGTCCGGCGCGGGGCGGCCGTAACGCGGCTCAAGCGAGGCTTCCAGCCAGCCAAGCGCGCCCTCGAGAGTGACTTCGGCGAGGTGCGAGACCGCCGCTGCGGTCTGCCACATGTCGGCGCCGTTGAGGTCGCGCCACACGATGCCCAGCATGCGCAGCTGGCGGAAGCGCCGCAGCACCTGCTGCATCGCCTTCTCATCTTCGGCGCTGGCGAGGCCGGCAGCGAGACGCTCAGTGAGCTGGGCGACCGGCAAGGCGCGCTCCAGCTCGCCACTCTCGAGCAGCTCGGACAGCAGTTCAGGGCGGCGGCACAACGTCTCCAGCGCGAAGTCGGACAGCGTGATCAGACGTCCCAGCTGGCTGCGCTGACGCTCATCGAGGGCCAGGAAGGTCGCCAGCGGTGAGCTGTCATCGCCACGCATCTCGCTGAGGTTCTCAGCCTGGGTCAGGCTCTCTTCGAGACGCTCCTGGGCGGCGCACAAGGCGCTCTCGAGCGTGGCACGGCTGTCAGTCGACTGCTCGGCCAGCAGCGATGACGGCGCAAGGAAATCAGCGGGCAACAGTGGGCGGGACTGCGCGGGGGATGGCTGGGGCATGGTCGTCTCCTTCGATCCAGCCCTCAGCATAACGGAGGCCGCAGGCACATGACACGGCCTGCCCGCCGACCCCTTTCATTGATGTGGTCGGGGCTGGTCGCTCAGCCGAACAGCTTGTCGTAGAGCAAGGTGCCCCAGGTCAGGCCAGCGAAGATCAGGCTGATCATGACCGCCGCCGAGCCCATGTCCTTGGCGCGCCCGGACAGCTCATGGAATTCCGGGCCGATGCGGTCAATCGCGGATTCCACCGCCGAGTTGAGCAGTTCGACCATCAGCACGATCAGCGTGGAGCCGACCAGCAGCAGCCACTCGACATGCGAGTCACCGATCCACCAGGCAAACGGCAGCAGCAAGGCGCACAGCACGATCTCCTGGCGGAAGGCCTCTTCGTTGCTCCAGGCGGCCTTGAGGCCCTTGAGCGAGTAACGCGCGGAATGCTTGAGGTGGGTCAAGCCGGTATGCCGTGATTTCATCTTCGGGTCTCGTACAGAAGCAGCACGGAGGCTGCAAAGGCCGATCTTTCAATCGGACGACGTCTGCCAGCAACACGCCTCGGGAGAGCTCGCAGCACACCGGCCAGCGACAGCGCAGCGCTGCCTGCGCGATTTTCACGACCAAAGGCTACCCGAGACCTCATCGACGGGCGTGCTCTAATACCGCCAGGCGCTCGATGACGGCGGCGATGATAGCAAAGCACGCGCTGAAGCGGCATTGCCGATCCCGTCCTCCAACAACAACAAATCAACGCCGGGAACTGCCCATGCCTTCGCTATCACACGACACACGCCAGACGCTCAGCCGCGGACTGGCGCGCAACTTCCTCGGCCAGTCGCCACGCTGGTACAAGCAGCTGATGTGCCTGTTTCTGATCACCAATCCGCTGCTGCTGTGGTTCAGCGGTCCGCAAGGTGGCGTGATCGTCGGCTGGCTGCTGCTGGGGGAATTCATCTTCACGCTGGCGATGGCGCTCAAGTGCTATCCCCTCCAGCCAGGCGGTCTGCTGGCGCTGGAGGCCGTCGTCATCGGCATGGCCTCGCCGGAGGCCATCATGCAGGAGATGGAGCGCAACCTGCCGGTGATCCTGCTGCTGATGTTCATGGTGGCCGGCATCTACTTCATGAAGCCGCTGCTGCTGTATGCCTTCACCAAGATCATCCTCGGCGTGCGCTCCAAGACCTGGCTGTCGCTGATGTTCTGTCTCTCCAGCGCCCTGCTGTCCGCCTTTCTCGATGCCTTGACGGTGACGGCGGTGATCATCGGCATCGCGGTGGGCTTCTACTCCGTCTACCACAAGGTGGCCTCGGGCAAGCATTTCGATACCCAGCATGACCATGCCAACGATGTCAGCGTCGAGGCCGTGCACAGTGAAGACCTCGAGGATTTCCGCGGCTTTCTGCGCTCGCTGCTGATGCATGGCGCGGTGGGAACCGCGCTGGGAGGCGTCAGCACCATGATCGGCGAGCCGCAGAATCTGGTGATCGCCAAGGCCGCCGAATGGGACTTCATCGACTTCTTCCTCGCCATGGCGCCGGTCACCGTGCCGACCTTCTTCGCCGGCCTCGCCCTGTGCGTGCTGCTGGAGCGTGGCCGCTGGTTCGGCTACGGCCAGCGCCTTCCCGCCAGCGTACGACGCATTCTCGAGGATTATGACCATCACCAGGATTCACGGCGCACGCCGCGGGAACGCGCCGCGCTGATCGTGCAGGCCGTGGTGGCCGTGCTACTGGTCCTGGCGCTGGCACTGCACATGGCAGAAGTCGGGCTGATCGGGCTGGCGGTGATCATCCTGCTGACCGCCGGCAACGGCATCACCGATGAGCATCAGATCGGCCGCGCCTTCCAGGAATCGCTGCCCTTCACCTCGCTGCTGGTGGTGTTCTTCACCATCGTCGCGGTCATCCACGAGCAGCATCTGTTCCAGCCGTTCATCCAGTGGGTACTGAGTCTGCCCATCGAGGAACAGGCCGGCGCGCTGTTTCTGGCCAACGGCCTGCTCTCGGCCATCTCGGACAATGTCTTCGTGGCCACGGTATACATCACCCAGGTCAAGAACGAGTTCGTGGCCGGCAATATCAGCCGCGAGCACTTCCATGCGCTGGCGGTCGCGGTGAACACCGGCACCAACCTGCCCAGCGTTGCGACCCCCAACGGCCAGGCGGCGTTCCTGTTTCTGCTCACCTCCGCCATCGCGCCGCTGGTCAGGCTCTCCTACGGGCGCATGGTGTGGATGGCGCTGCCCTACACGGTGCTGATGACGCTGGTCGGGCTGGCCACCGTGCGCAGCTTCATCTAGTCAGCACCTCCTGTTACCGGGGCCAGCCGCACCTCCGGCTGGCCCCGGTTGCGTCAGTCTCATCCCAATGTCGATATCGCGAGACTTCCCCACAGCGTCGCTTGCAGGCACTGTGAGATGACGCGTCTCGATCAGACGCCGTGACACCTTCAAGCAGGAAGACCGCCAACACCAACGCCATCCACAAGGAGACAGCCATGTCCCGCGCACTGATGCTGCACGAAGAGACACCTCGCGCCCGAGTCGTCGACCTCTCCGATGATCAGCTACCTGACCTGCCTGTCACGGTGGCCATCGAGCGTTCCGGACTCAATTACAAGGACGCGCTGGCCATCACCGGCCGTGGCAAGATCGTTCGCGAGCTGCCCTTCGTGCCGGGCATCGATTTCGCGGGACGCGTCGAGGCCTCCGACTCGCCGGACTATCAGCCGGGCGATGAGGTCCTCCTGACCGGCTGGGGCGTGGGCGAGCGCCATTGGGGCGGCCTGGCCGAGCGCATGCGCGTCAAGCCCGAGTGGCTGGTCAAGCGCCCCGCCAATCTGAGCGCCGAGCAGGCCATGGCCTTCGGCACCGCCGGCCTGACCGCCATGCTATGCGTGATGCGTCTCGAGGAGGCCGGCCTGACGCCCGAGCAGGGCCCGGTGATCGTCACCGGCGCCACCGGTGGGGTCGGCAGCTGGGCCGTGCAGATGCTGGCTGGGCAAGGCTTCGAGGTTCACGCGGTCAGCGGCAAGGCCGAGCAGCGCGAATGGCTCGAGTCACTGGGCGCGAGCGAAGTCCATCTGCGCAGTGATTTCGAGGACAAGGGCCGTCCGCTGGAGAAGAGCCGCTGGGCAGGCGCCGTGGATACCGCCGGTGGCCAGGTGCTGGCCAATCTGCTGGCGCAGATGAATTACGATGGCAAGGTGGCGGCCGTGGGCCTCGCGGCGGGCGCCGACCTGCCCACCAGCGTGATGCCGTTCATCCTGCGCGGTGTCTCGTTGCTGGGCGTCGATAGCGTCATGATCAACGCCGAACGCCGCCAAAAGGTCTGGCAGCGTCTGGCCGACCTGCCGGACGAGATGCACGCCCAGATGCAGCTCGAGA
Organism: Cobetia sp.; assembly: GCF_983723665.1. NCBI lineage: Bacteria > Pseudomonadati > Pseudomonadota > Gammaproteobacteria > Oceanospirillales > Halomonadaceae > Cobetia > Cobetia sp. The sequence goes on from NZ_CFDJES010000049.1 coordinate 21,507, forward strand.
CGGTCGGCCTGGAAGGCCTCGCCGAACGCGCCGAGGCGATGATCGACGGACGCGTCAGCGGTCGTGTGCTGCTCGACCCGACGCGCTGAAGACACTCGACGCACGACCCGCGACGGAAAATTTGCCCTCGCAGCGCCAAAAACGCTTCAAGTCCTTGATTGTTGCGGTGCAATAGCGATTTTGGCGTTAGCCAACGCCGTCACACAACGCTATGCTCTTGTTATCTCGTTGCGCCCTGTCGAGCGTCCCGAGTGCCCTCCCCTCAGCCATGCCGGGCGTGTGGAGGACCACCCCGCCTTCGGGCG
>NZ_CFDJES010000050.1:0-6669 GCF_983723665.1 Cobetia sp.
TCGGCGACTCTGAGTATGTGAGTTTCGACGTTCCCTTGCTTAGAAACTTGTCTGTGCTATCCCATCAGCAGACTTTTTGCGATCTGGCGCTCCTGCCTTGCAGTCGAGCAGCCTATCCGCCGGTCACTTCCCCAGTGGCCGGTTTTTTTATGCCTGTCATTCGGGCGATGTCTTTGTGGTCTTCGGCAAGCAGTTGCAAAGCCCTGGTAGGTCATCTGCAGCGAGACGCAAAAAAGCGGCCGGATGAGTGATCATCCGGCCGCTTTGGCGTCTGATGTGGCCCTCACGGAGTGAAGGTCACATCAGTGAGCGAGGAACGTCTTAGCTGTTCTGCTCGATACCCTGGATGTGCCAGTCGGCGCCATCACGCAGCTCACGGACCAGGTGCCAGGTCTCGTTGAACTCGTTCTGCTCGCCATTTTCATCCAGCACGCCGTGGAACAGGACCGTCGCTTCCGCCTGCTTGCCAATCTCCTGCACGCTGCCCAGTTCAGCAAACAGACGCACGATCTCGGTACGGTTGTTGGCCGGTTGCTGAGCGCGCTCTTCACGCAGCAGATTGTAGAGCTCTGGCGTGACGTACTCCTGAATGCGCGGCAGGTCGTTGTTGTCCCAGGCGCGCTGCAGCGTCATGAAGTGTTCCTTGGCGCCACCGAGGAACTGCTCCTTGTCGAACCAGGCCGGTTCGCTGGTCGGGGCACCGCCTGTCAGGCCTGCCCCGATACCACCGGCCGGAGCCAGCGACTCGCCTTGCGGCTGATGCGCTTCACGCGCCTGCACATTGCGCGGCTGGTCATCGTGGCGTGTAGAGGAACCACCACCACTACCTGCCGGCCCGCCGCTCGCCATGGCGGCCTTCTTGCGCGCGCTGAGGAACTTGAAGGCGATGAAGGCGATCACCGCGATGATCAGGAAGTCTGTCATGCGCAGACCATCGAAGGCGCCGCCGAAGAACAGCGATGCCAACAGGCCGCCTGCCAGCAGGCCTGCCAGAGGTCCGGCAAACTTGGACAGGCCGCTGGAGGGTTTGGACTTCGCTGCGGTGCTGCTGTTGGTGGCCTTGTTGCTGCCAAACAGTGAGCTGGAGGATTTTCCGCTGTCAGCGGATCGTGAGTAGCTACCGAAACTCTTGCCGCCGCCGAGGCGCTTGGCCTCTGCGTGTTCGACGCTCAGACCGAAGCCGAGCAAGCCGACCATCAGCATGATGAACAGATGGCGCATGTGGGATCTCCTTGGATGCGCTAGCGTGTAAGTGGAAGCTCCATTCTAGCCTTAGAATCGTCGTGGGAGGACCAATGGACGACGAAAAGTCTCAACACCTGATGGCGAGGCGATCATTGTTGTTGCTGATCGATTTCCAGGCTCGCCTGATGCCGGTTCTGAGTGGCGGAACCGAGGCCATCAACAGTGCCATCTGGCTGGGCGGAATCGCCCAGGCGCTGGAAATTCCCGTCTGGCTGACCGAGCACTGCCCCGACAAGTTGGGCGCAAGTGCTCCGATGACGCATCTACTGAGCGAGCGCACCCGCTGCTTTACCAAGCGCAGTTTCAGCGCGCTGGATGCGCAGGACTTTCGCAAGGCATTGGAGCAGAGTGGCTGTGACCAGTTGGTGGTATGTGGTGCCGAGGCGCACGTCTGTGTGATGCAGACCGTGCTGTCCCTGTGTGGCGCAGGCTATCGCGTGGCGCTGGTCGCCGATGGGGTCGCCAGTCGCCGCCCGCGGGAGGCGGCGCTGGGAGTGGCCCGCTGCGAGGCCGCGGGCGCCAGTATCGTCAGTGCCGAGATGGTGGCGTATGAATGGCTTGGGTGTGCAGATCACGCCTTGTTCGGCGATATTCATCGCCGTTACCTCAAACCGCGTGCCGCAGAACATCTGACTTTCCCGGGGCTGGGCGGATGAGGCGTCAAGTGACCCGGCGGTCACGTATCAGGTGCGTGCCGCGTCGGCCTCACTGCGCGTGAAGACCAGCGTATCGCCTTCAGAGGCGGCATTGGAGAAGCGATAACCGGCCACGTCGAAGTCCTTGAGGTCTTCGGCTGTCTCGATGTCGTGCTTGAGCATCCAGGCGCTCATCAGGCCGCGTGCACGCTTGGCGTAGAAGCTGATGATCTTGGACTGGCCATTTTTCTCGTCCTTGAAGACCGGCGTCACGATACGGTGGCGGAACGCCTTGGCATCGATGGCCTTGAAGTATTCATTGGAGGCCAGGTTGACCAGTATCGGCGTTCCGCTGTCTTCGACGGCCTGCTCCAGTGCCGGTGTCAGCGTCTTGCGCCAGTAGGCGTAGAGGTCCTTGCCGGCCGGGTTGCTCAGACGCGTGCCCATCTCGAGACGGTACGGCTGGATGAGGTCCAGCGGGCGCAGTAGCCCATAGAGGCCGGAGAGAATGCGCAGCTTGTGTTGTGCGCGCTCAAAATCTTCCTCGCTGAACAAATCCGCCGCCATGCCCTGATAGACATCCCCCTGGAAGGCCAGCACCGCCTGTTTGGCATTATCCGGCGTGAAGGGCGGCTGCCATTCCTGGAAGCGAGCGGCATTGAGGCCGGCCAGCTTGTCGGAGAGCTTCATCAGGCTTGCGATGTCCTGCGGCGACTGCTCGCGCAGGATGTCGATCAGCGGTTGAGCCTGCTCGAGAAAATCGGGTTGGCTATGACGGGAGGTCACGGGGGCGCTGTCGAAATCCAGCGATTTGGCGGGCGAAATCACACTCAGCATGTAGACCTCCTGGCAGGGAAAGGTCTCAGTATATCAGGCAGACAAGATGGCCCCGAGTCCGCCAGGACTATCGGGGCCATAGATTGCACTGCGTGACGCCAGAGGCATCAATAGCGGCGGATCAGGAAGACCCCCGCGAACAGCAGCAACACGCCTGCCACGCGCCCCAGCGAAAGATCATGCTGCGGGAAGGTTGCCCAGCCGAAGTGGTCCAGCACCACCGAGGCCGTAAGCTGCCCCGCCAGGAAGGTGGCCATCATGGTGGCAGCACCCAGCTTGGGCACCAGTATCACGCTGGCCGCGACGAAGAAGGCGCCCAGCAGACCGCCGGTCCAGCTCCACCAGGGGGCCGCTTTCAGAGCGCCGACGCCCGGCATGGGCAGGCGCATGGCCAGCACGATGACGACCAGCGCGATCGAGCCGACCACGAAGCTGACCATGGCAGCCATGAGCGAACTGTGGGTCTGCAGGGCCAGCGTGGAATTGACGCCAGCTTGAATCGGCATCATGGCACCGGCGGCGACAGCCATGAGGATCATGCTCAATTCAGCGGGATTCATGAGGGGTCCTTGGTCACGAGCAGGCCGGTCATGATGACCGGCCTGTCGGGGTTGTGTATCCGTTACGGGTCAGAGGCGATTCAGGGGCACGGGTTGGGCGCGGTGTTGTGGATCATCTCGATCTCGGCCAGCACTTCCTCACTCAGCTCCACCTCGAGGCTTTTGATGTTGCTTTCCAGCTGGGTCATCGTCGTGGCACCGATGATGTTGCTGGTCAGGAACGGGCGAGTGTTGACGAAGGCGAGAGCCATCTGGGCCGGGTTCAGGCCGTGACGACGCGCGATGTCCACGTAGCAGGCGATGACGTGCTGAGCCGGCTCGGCGTTGTAGCGCTGGAAGCGCTCGAACAGCGTCAGGCGAGCGCCTTCCGGACGGGCGCCGTCCAGATACTTGCCGGACAGGGTGCCGAAGGCCAGCGGCGAGTAGGCCAGCAGGCCGACATCTTCGCGGTGCGCGAACTCGGCCAGGCCCACTTCGAAGCTGCGGTTGACCAGGTTGTACGGGTTCTGGACGCTGGCCACGCGCGGCAGGTTCAGGCGCTCGGCCAGGTTCAGGCACTGCATCACGCCCCACGGCGTCTCGTTGGACAGACCCACGGCGCGAATCTTGCCGGCGGTGACCAGCTCGCCGAGTGCCGACAGGCTTTCTTCCAGCGGCGTCATGTCTTCGTCTTCGGTCGGCTGGTAGCCCAGCTTGCCGAAGAAGTTGGTCTTGCGGTCCGGCCAATGCAGCTGATAGAGGTCGATGTAATCGGTGCCCAGGCGACGCAGGTTGTCGTCACAGGCGGCGATGATCTGCTCACGCGTCAGGCGCGAACCACCGCGCAGGTAATCCATGCCCGGGCCGGTGACCTTGGTGGCGATCTTGACCTGATCACGATTGCCGCGTGCCGCCAGCCAGCTGCCGATGTATTCCTCGGTACGGCCCTGGGTCTCGCCATTCGGGGGCACCGGGTACATCTCGGCGGTATCGATGAAGTCGATGCCAGCGTCGAGCGCGCGGTCCAGCTGCTGGTGGGCATCGGCTTCGCTGTTCTGCTCGCCGAAGGTCATGGTGCCAAGGCATAGCAGACTGACGTCGATGCCAGTACGGCCAAGAGCTCTACGTTGCATGCAGGATTCCCCTATCGGGTAGGTGTCAATGTAGCGGGCAGGACGAGTGCTTCCAGCACGCGCGTGGCGCGCGGTTCGCGCGCGTACTTTACCCCAAGGATGGCGCACATATTAGCAGCGTAACAAAAACCCACAAGGCGGGCTTGAGTCCCCCCGATTGCGCGAGTATGCTTGGCGCCCCGCTGTCAGGGGAGCAGTCTTTCTAGGCCGCCCGCAAGGGCAAACTGACAGTGTTGGCAAGGAGAATAGCGTCGCGGGCTCAGGATCGGGCCAGGACACGGCGTCACCCCTCTTATTCTGTATCAAGGTTACTCGTCATGCCGCAGGCCCCAACCCTGATGACTGGACTGAAATACCGCCTGGCGGAGCGTCTGTTCCACGCCTCCTGGCTGTCCGGCTCTCAGCAGAAGCATCGTCTGACCATGCGTCTGTTCAATCACTGCGCCAATGCCGGTCACACCGGTGCGTTGTCATTGTACGGGCACATGCTGTTCCAGCGCGGCAACTCCGCTCAGGAAAAGGCCAAGGGCGCGCGTTTCGTCATCAAGGCCGCGCAGGCCGGTGACGTGCATGCCCAGTATCAGGCGGCGCGTATCTATGAGTATGGCTGTGCCCAGTATCAGAGCGATCCGGCCAAGGCCGTGACCTGGTACGCACGTGCCGCCGAGTGCCGCCATGCTCTCGCGGCCCAGCGCCTGGCGCGTGCCTATCGTGAAGGCTCCCTCGGTCTGGCGGTCTGTCCGCACAAGGCCGAGCAGTGGGAAGCCCACGCCCGCACGGGTGGTGAGGCAGACCTGCACTGAGCTGATGTACTGACCGGATGTACCAGCTGCGGTACTGCCCTCGCTGCCACTGACAACGCCCTCTTCGTGAGGGCGTTGTCGTCTCTGGCCCTCCCGCGCGCGTCTCTTGAACGTGATGCCAGCGTGATGGAGCAGATCGACCTGATGCCTGCGTTGACAGCGTCGCGCTCAGGACTCGCCAAGCAGGGGGCAATTCCCGTAACCTGAGGACATTCAACCTCTTCTCGCCCGGGCCCTGTCTGCCTGAGATACCTTGGGAGATTCGTGTGACGCTGCCTATTCTGCTCGATATTGAAGCCTCCGGCTTTGGCCGTGGTAGCTATCCGATCGAGATCGGGCTGGCGCGTGCCGACGGCAGCAGTTGCGCCTTTCTGATACAGCCTCTTGATGAGTGGGTGCATTGGGACCCGAAGGCGGAGCTGTTGCATGGCATCTCACGGGCGCGGCTGGCACGCGAAGGGCGACCAGTGCGTGAGGTGGCGCAGTGGGTCAATGATGAGCTGGGTGAGGCGGGAATCGCCTATAGCGACAGCTGGGGCTACGACAATACCTGGCTCTCGCTGCTGTTCTATCATGCCGGCATGCTGCCGCGCTTTCGTCTCGAGGCGCTCAGACGGCTGCTCGATGAGGAGCAGCTGAATTGCTGGGCGGAGCTCAAGGAAGCGGTGATCGCCGAGGGCGGCATCCAGCGCCATCGCGCCGGAGACGACGCCCGTCTGCTGCAACTCACCTGGCAGAAAGCCCAGTCGATCGGGCGCAGCGAATAAGCCTCTGCCAGGTGCCTCGGGGTCTACGCCTGGCGGCATGAGCGACACTGTTGTCAGGCGGGGTGTTGTCAGGTCAGGTGTTGTCAGGCGGAGCAGCGAGCACGAGATAGCGCCAATAAAGCCAAAAAAGCGGCAGCCCACTGGGCTGCCGCTTTTTCATGCTGCTGATGTCATCAGCGCCATGACGAGGCTCAGGCGCCCGTCACCGCCAGCAACACCTTGCCGGTGCTGGCGTTGTCCTGCACATAGGCATGCGCGGCATCGGCTTCCTGGATCGGCCAGCTCTTGTCGATATGCGGGCGCAGCTCACCCCGTGCCAGGCGTGGCCACACATGCACGTAGAGCGCATCCAGCACCATGCCCTTGCCATCGGGGGAGCGCGAACGCAGGGTCGAGCCGATCAGGCGCTGACGCTTCATCAGCATGCGACCCAGATCCAGCTCATCCATGCGCCCGCCCATCAGGCCGATCAATACCATGCGGCCATCCTGCTTCAGCACCTGCTGATTGTCGGCCAGATAGCCGCCGCCCACCGGGTCGAGAATCATGTCGGCGCCGCCCCAGTCGTTCACGGCCTCCACGAAGCTGCCATCGTGGCGGTTCCAGCCGGCATCCGCGCCGAGGCGCAGGCAGGTCTCCAGCTTTTCCTGGCTGCCGACGGTCACGAAGCACGGATGCCCGAACAGCCCGCACAGCTGGATGGCGGTGGT
>NZ_CFDJES010000050.1:6769-8828 GCF_983723665.1 Cobetia sp.
CGCTGCATCAGGTCGGCGCGGTTGACGCCGGCCCAGGCCACCTCGATACGCACCTCATCCGAGGCGATCCCGTGCGGGGCCTCGGTTTCCTGCCAGACCAGTGATTCATTCTCGACGGCTATCGCAAACATTCGCTCTCTCCTTGGCGTGGCAGTCGCGCTGCCTGTTCGTACGCGGATGATCTCTGTGCCGGGGCGCATCGGCCGCGGACCACGTGGGCGACTGTCATCTCACTGTACGGGGACTGTGACGCATCTGTCATGAAGTGGCGCGAACCTGACGTGATATCAAGCCCCATGATCCAGACATCGCGTTCCGCACTCCGTGCGGCCAAGGAGAGAGCATGATCGATACTGCCCGCGTCATCGCTGCCAAGTATCCTGCCTTTGCCAAACGTCACCCGCTGATCCGGCGGCCAGCTCTGGCCATGCTGCGGCGCCTGGTGCATGAGGGCGAGATCAATGCCTTCCTCGGCGAGAACTCGGACCAGCGCGGCTTCGACTTCATTGACCGCGTGCTCGATCACTTCTCCTTCGGATACTCGGTGTCCTCGCGGGAGCGCGAGAACATTCCGGCCTACGGGCGTGTCGTCATCGTCGCCAACCATCCGCTGGGGTCACTGGATGGCCTCGCACTGCTCAAGCTGGTCGGCGAAGTGCGCCGCGACGTCAAGATCGTCGCCAATGACATCCTGATGAAGGTCGAGCCGCTGGCACCCTTGCTGCTGCCGCTGGACAACCTCAGTCGTCGTGGCTATCGCAAGAGCAGTGGTCAGATCTGCGATGCGCTGATGAATGAAGAGGCCGTGATCATCTTCCCGGCCGGCGAGGTCTCGCGTGCAGGCCCGACCGGGCCGCGCGATGGCAAGTGGCTGTCGGGCTTCCTGCATTTCGCGCGCAAGACCAACGCGCCGGTGCTGCCTATCCATGTCAGCGGGCGCAACTCGACGCTCTTCTATGCGCTGTCGTCGATCAACCGCAGCTTCGGCACGCCCCTGCTGGCGCATGAGATGTTTCGCCAGCGCGAGCGGCAGCTCAAGCTGCGCATCGGCGAGCTGATTCCGCTGGAGCGCCTCGACAGCGATGCCCTCAATACCAACGCCAAGACGCGCCTGCTGCGCAAGCACCTGTATCGCATCGGGCGCGGCAAGCGCGGTCTGTTCGTGACCGAGAAGGCCATCGGCCATCCGGAGGAGCGCCAGGCGCTGCGTGAGGAACTGACGCCCTGTGAACTGCTGGGCGAGACCCGCGACGGCAAGAAGATCTATCTGTTCGATGCCTTCCCCGGCTCCAGCGTGATGCGCGAGATCGGGCGACTGCGCGAGATCAGTTTCCGGCGGGTCGGCGAGGGCACCGGCGAGCGGCGCGATATCGATCGCTATGACGCCCACTACCGGCATCTGGTGCTGTGGGATGACGCCGATCTCGAGATCGCCGGTGCCTATCGCATCGGTGAGGTGCGCAAGATCATGGCGGCACATGGCGAGAAGGGGCTCTACAGCCCGACCCTGTTCCGCTTCACGCCCGAGATGTTCGAGCGCATGAAGGACGGTCTGGAGCTGGGGCGCAGCTTCGTGCAGCCGCGCTACTGGGGGCGGCGCAGTCTCGATTACCTGTGGCAGGGGCTGGGCGCCTATCTGCGCTGTCATCCCGAGATTCGCTGGCTGTTCGGCCCGGTCACGCTCTCCAACAGCTATCCGGAGGCCGCCAGGGCACTGATCGTCAGCTACTACCGTCACTATTACGGGGATGATGAGGGGCTGGCGCGCGCACGGGCACCGGTCGCCCAGAGCGTGCCGGGCAGCGCCGCCCATGAAGCGGAGCGCCTGTTCGATGGTCAGGACGCCGATGGCGATTTCCGCCGCCTGCGTGCCCAGCTGGATGCGATGGGCGTGACGGTGCCGACGCTCTACAAGCAGTACGCCGAGGTCACCGAGCCCGGCGGCACCCGCTTCCTCGATTTCAGTGTCGACGCCGATTTCGGTTACTGCATCGACGGCCTGGTGATGGTCGATGTCGAGCAGGTCACCGCCAGCAAGCGGGCGCGCTATATCGGCAAA